>CABYYA010000012.1 GCA_902523125.1 uncultured Pelagibacteraceae bacterium
TTAATCTCAATTAACTCCTCTAGTTTGAATAAATTTGCGTTTATACCATCCTGAATATCATGATTGTTATAAGCTATATCATCTGAAATAGCTGAGACTTGAGCCTCTAATGATGGATAAGTCTGAAAATTAATCTTATGATTGAATTTTTTTACACCAATTAGACTATCAACCAAATCTAATTCGTAAACTGGACCATTATGCTTAAGCAATCCCTCTAAAGTTTCAATTGAAAGATTTAACCCATTATACTTAAGATATTTATTCTCTAAAAACATAACCACACGAAGAGTTTGTAAATTATGATCAAAGCCTCCATAATCTTCCATACATTCATTAAGAGAGTCCTCACCAGCATGACCAAAAGGTGGATGACCCAAATCATGTGCCAGACTTAAGGTTTCAGCTAAATCTTCATTCAATTCAAGATATCTTGCAATAGATCGTGCAATTTGAGCAACTTCCATCGAATGAGTTAATCTTGTTCTATAATGATCACCTTCAGTGTTCACAAATACCTGTGTCTTGTGTTTAAGCCTTCGAAATGAGGCACTGTGAATAATTCGATCTCTATCTCTTTGAAATGGTGATCTATATTTTGACAAAGATTCTTTGAATATTCTTCCTTTACTTTTGATAAGAGCAATATTTGAGTATTTTTTCATCCTTTAAAATTAAAATTTAAGTATTATATTAGTAATACCAGTGATCAATAATGATTAAAGAAATTAAATTTACTGATAAGGCTCTAAAACAGATCAATGTTTTGCTATCTAAAAAAGACAAAGGGTCTTTTTTTAGAATCGCTATCAAAGGTGGTGGTTGCTCAGGCTTCCAATATGCATTTACTTTTGACAAAGAAAAAGCAACCGATGATTTAAATTATGAAAATATATTGATAGATAAAACGTCTGCAGATTTATTAAAAGGATCAGAAATTGACTATGTTTCAGAATTAATTGGTGAACAATTCAAAATAACTAATCCGCAAACCAAATCCTCTTGTGGTTGTGGTGTTTCGTTTTCTCTTTAATGATTATTTCCTCATGGAATGTAAATTCTGTGCGAGCACGTATTGAAAATATCAAAAGTTATCTTCTAAAGTACAAACCTGATATTGTGATGATGCAAGAAATTAAAACTGAGGATGTAAACTTTCCCTATGATGATTTTTCCTCAATGGACTATGAAAGTCATGTATTTGGTCAAAAAAGTTACAATGGTGTTGCTATTATCTCAAAAGGAAAATTAAAAAATGTTAAAACAGACTTAATCAAAGATAAGCTAAAACAATCAAGAATAATCTCAGCTGAACTTGAACACAAAAAGAAAAATATTCAATTAGTCAATATCTATACGCCAAATGGTAATCCTGTTGATACTGAAAAATATGATTACAAAAAAAAATGGCTTGATGATTTAATTAAACAATTAAAAGCTTTAACTAAAAAAAATCAAAATATAATTCTTGGTGGTGATTTTAATATTATTCCTGCAGCTGAGGATGTTTATAATCCAAAAAGCTTTGAAGACGATGCTCTATTTAAATTGGAAATAAGAAAAAAATTGAGAGAAATGATTAATCTAGGTTTTAATGATGTTTATCGACATTTTAATGAAACTAAAGAAGGATATACCTTTTGGGATTACATGAGAGGTGCTTGGCAAAAAAATAACGGTATGAGAATTGATCACTTTTTAGTTTCAAATTCTTTAATAGATCAAGTTAAAGGTATTAATATTAATAAAGATCCAAGAGGCCGTGAAAAACCATCAGACCATACACCAATAGAAATTACTTTAACTTAAAGATTTTATTTTATTAACCAACTCTTCATTAATATTTCGAGGGCCCTTATCTAATCTATTTTTATGTCTTCTTTCTCCTGGAAGTCTAACTCCTTCAAATGATTTCATTTTATTAAAAAATTCATTAGCGTGTTTCTGCCAATCGGTTCCTGAAGTTTTATCAGGTGAAATTGCAAGAATAAATTCTCCACCACTAGGAGGTCCGCCGTCGTTATTGTCTTTTGCAGCTGTCTCAAAGCTAAAATTATCACCAACAAGTGCGCCAGCCATTAATTCTACCATCATTGCTATTGCAGAACCTTTATATCCACCAAAAGGAAGTAGTACACCACCATCCGCTATTGCTCCTGGATCAGTTGTCTCTTTACCATCTTTAGTTAAACCAGTTCCAATTGGAACTTTATGTCCTTCTCTTTTAGCAACTTGAACTTCACCCATAGCCATTGATGCAGTTGCCATATCGTAAACTACAGGAGTTTTTCCTGGTCGTGGCCATGCAAAAGAAATTGGATTTGTTCCAAACAATGGTTTGGTAGCACCGGAGGGTGCTACAGCGGGCTTGTATGATGTGCAAGCAAACGCAACTAAACCATCTTCTGCCAATTTTTCTGTTTCAGGCCACATCGCTGCCATGTGATGTGAATTATTAATTGCAAGTACAGCAACACCATTTTCTTTTGCTGCTTTTGCTAATTCAGGTAACCCTTTATTTAAAACTACAGGCGCTAAACAATTATTACCTTGAACTTTAATTACTGATGCTGAAATCTTTTTTACTTCAGGTTTTCCTTTACCATTAATTTTTCCACTTTTTAAACCACTCACATATGCGGGTAACCTAAACAAACCATGAGATAAGGATCCATCTCTTTCAGCGTTTCTAATTAAATTAGAGAGAATAGATGCTGTCTCATCATCACATCCATTTGCTAATAAAGTTTTTTTAGCCAAATTAAAAATTTTATCTAAACTTAAGGAAACAGTACTCATCCCATTATTAGATATTATTAATGGTTAAAGATCAATTTTTAATTAACAACCTTTAAAAGATTTAGACATATTGTCAATTAAATCGAAGTATAAATCTTTACCGGGATCAAGTGTAGCTCCTA
Source organism: uncultured Pelagibacteraceae bacterium (assembly GCA_902523125.1). GTDB lineage: Bacteria > Pseudomonadota > Alphaproteobacteria > Pelagibacterales > Pelagibacteraceae > Pelagibacter. Next base: position 2,922 of record CABYYA010000012.1, read on the forward strand.
ATGGATCAATTACACCTGTTGCAACATTAGTATCTTTTGCAACAGCTTTAATGATATCAGGATTAAATTGGGGCTCTGAAAAAATACAATTTACTTTGTCATGCTCAATTACCTCCCTAATTTCAGCTAATTGTTCGGCGCCAGGCATTACGTCTGTATTTACTGTAAATGCACCTAAAATATTAATATCAAATCTCTTTTCAAAATATTGATATGCATCATGAAAAACTATTGATTTAAAATCCTTATTTAATTCTGATTTTACTTTCTGAGTTAGTTTATCTAAATCTTTATGTGCCTTTTTTAAATTTGATTTATATTTAGCCTCATTTTTTGGATCATTCTCAATCAAATGTTCTGCCATTTCACTTAAAATTACTTTTGCATTCATTGGATCTAACCAAATGTGTGGATCATGTTCTCCATGCGCGTGTCCTTCATGTCCATGATCATCATGATCATCTTTTTTATGATCATCGTCATGTCCATGTTCATCATGATCGTCTTCTTTTTTAGCATGATCATCCTCTTTATGACCATGATCGTCATGACCTTCAAAAATATTTCTTTCTCTAAACTTAAGTTTGTTTATCCCTTTAATTTCCATTAACTCAATTTTTTCAGCTTTTTTTGCAATAGATTTTAATGGTTTTTCTAAAAAACTTTCTATGTCTTCACCTACCCAAAATATAATATCAGCATTTTGTATCATTTTTGCGTGAGATGGCTTTAGTGCAAATCCATGTGGTGAAGCATAACCATCAACGATTAAATCAGGTTTACCAACTCCGTCCATCAAATAGCTTGCGAGTGAATGAATTGGTTTTATTGATGCTACTACCTTAATTTCAGCATTAACAGGTGAAAAAATTGTTAGGAATGATAAAAGTGATATTAATAATGGGATTTTTTTAATAGTTTTCATAGTTTAATTTTTTTAGTTGTTATAATATAACACTATGTAATAATATAACGTTTGTAAGTCAAGTGATAAGATGAATACTAATCAAAATATATTGGTCAAATTAAAAGACGCTGGTTTTAAAATAAATGATAAATGGCTAGTTCAAGGCGTTTCCCTTCAAGTTGAAAAAGGTAAAATAGTTACTTTAATTGGACCTAATGGATCAGGAAAAAGTACAACGGCTAAAATTGCTTTAGGAATTTATAAAAAAATTGAGGGAGAAGTAGAAAAATACACAAATAAAATTGGTTATGTTCCACAAAAAATTTCGATTGATTGGACTTTGCCACTTAGGGTCAATGATTTTATGGTATTAACTGAAAGTTTAAAAAATGAAATAATTGATGAGGCATTATCATTAACTGGGGTTATTCATTTAAAAGATAAAAATTTAGGTGATTTATCGGGTGGTGAATTTCAAAGAGTATTGCTAGCAAGAGCTATTTCAAAAAAACCAGAATTGTTAGTTCTTGATGAACCAGTTCAAGGTGTAGATTTTACAGGTGAAATAGCTTTATATGAACTTATAAAGAAAATTTCTGATGAATTGAATTGTGGTATCTTATTAATTTCTCATGATTTACATACTGTAATGAGCGCTACAGACCATGTTGTTTGCTTAAATGGTCATGTATGCTGCTCTGGGACACCCATGGATGTTGCAAAAAATAATGAATATAAGGTTTTATTTGGCGAACAAGCATCACAGATATTATCAAGATATGAACATAGACATGATCATATTCATACTGATGAGGGTAAAATTAAGAAAAATTAAATGTTCGACGATTTTTTTATAAGAGCATTGGTGGCTGGAATTGGAGTTGCTTTCGTTACAGGACCTCTTGGTTGTTTTGTAATTTGGAGAAGATTATCTTATTTTGGTGATACTTTAGCCCATTCGGCTTTATTGGGAGTAACATTAGCATTTACAATGGAATTTAATATTGCGTTATCTGTATTTATAATCTCATCTTTAATTGCTTTAACATTAATACAACTTCAAAAAAGAACTAATCTTCCGGGAGATGCTTTATTAGGGCTTTTAGCTCACTCATCTTTAGCGGTAGGACTTGTTGTTATTGGTTTCTTAACATTTATCAGATTTGACATTATGGGATTATTATTTGGAGATATATTAGCTGTTACAGTTGATGATCTATTAATAATATGGGTTGGAGGAGCAGTAATTCTTTTAATTTTGAAATTAATTTGGAAACCTTTATTCGCATCAACAGTAAACTATGAATTAGCTGAAGCAGAAGGTTTAAATCCTGATAGAGCAAAAGCAATATTCACAATATTGATGGCTGCAATTATTGCTATATCAATAAAAATGGTTGGTTTATTATTAATAACAGGAATGCTAATCATACCAGCTGCAATGGCTAGAAATATTTCGTCTAGTCCACAAAGAATGGTTATCTATTCAATCATTGGAGGTCTTTTGTCAGTAATTTTAGGATTATTTACATCTTTGGAATTTAATACCCCCTCAGGTCCATCAATTATAACGGCAGCATTATTTTTGTTCATACTTTCATTATTTAACATCAAACAATCAATTAAATTGAAAAATTAATGAGGAGTCAGTAAAATGAATAAAATGCACAAAGAACATAATCTTACAAAAAATCAGAAAATTATTTTTGATTTAATTGATAAATCACCTCAGCCACTTAAGGCCTATTCAATACTCTATAATGTTCAAAAAAAAGGTATTAAAGCTCCTCTGCAAGTTTATCGAGCATTAGATAAGTTAGTCGAAATAGGTAAAATTCATAAAATTGAAAGTAGAAATGCCTTTATTGCATGTCATAATTCAAGTTGTCAGGTGGCTAAAGCTACTGCGTTTTCAATCTGTGAAATTTGTGAAAAAGTAACAGAAATAAGTAGTACAGGTCTTTCCAAATACTTAGCTAACTTCAAAGACAAAGATGGTATGAAATATAGTAAATATAATCTTGAGTTTTTTGGTTTATGCAAAAAGTGTACACTTAAATAAAATCATATCATTAATGATAATTTTTTAATAAAGTTAAATCATTAATGATATTTTTTACTTTAAAGATTGTACTCGCTGCAATTATAATAGCCTTTGCTAGCTGGCTTTCAGGTCAAAATCCAAAACTTGCAGGTTTTATTATTGCCTTACCTCTCGTATCACTAATAGCTATAGTTTTTTCTTTCTACGAGCACAATGATGTGGAAAAAACAATTTTATTTACTAAAAGTATACTAGTTGCGGTACCTGTGAGTTATTTATTTTTTTTACCCTTCTTTTTTGCAAAATCATTTAATATGAATTTCTTCCTTATTTATGGTACTGGATTAGGATTTTTATTAGTTGGTTTTTTTATACATAAATATATAACCAATTTTCTTTGATACGGTTACTCTTCTACAAAACGTACAAATAATATTAATAAAAATTATTCTACTATCAAGGTATCTTTAGATCCACCACCTTGAGAACTATTTACAATTGTACTTCCTTTTCTAAGCGCAACTCTAGTTAAACCGCCAGTTGTTACATAGTTTGTTTTCCCGCTTAAAATAAATGGTCTTAAATCCAAATGTCTTGGCTCTATATTTTTTTCAGTAATAGTTGGAGCTGTAGATAGTGTTTCCAAAGGTTGGGCGATATATTCTCTTGGATTTTTTTTAATTTTCTCGGCTACTTCCGTTCTCTCTTTTAAAGATGCCTTCGGACCTATCATTATTCCATATCCACCGGAAGCGTTGGCTGGTTTGACTACTAGTTTTGATAAGTTTTCTAAAACATACTTTTTTTGATTTTCATTATGACATAAATAAGTTTCAACCTGATTTAATATTGGTTGTTCTCCCAAATAGTAAACAATCATTTTGTTCACATAAGAATAAACCACCTTATCATCGGCAACACCTGTACCTATTGCATTAATAATACCTACATTCTTTTTTAACCAACACTTAAATAATCCTGGAACACCTATAAGTGAGTCTTTGTTAAAAGCTTTAGGATCTAAAAAATTATCATCTAGTCTTCTGTATATACAATCAACTTTTAGCAGACCTTTTACTGTTTTCATATAAACATTATCATTTTCAACAAAAAGATCTTTTCCTTCGACCAATGCGACACCCATTTGTTCAGCTAAAAAAGAATGTTCAAAATATGCAGAATTATAAATTCCAGGAGTTAATACCACCATGTGCGGGTTAGCATTTTTTTTCGGTATACACTCATTCATACAATTAAAAAGTTTATTAGTATATTGGTGTATGGATGCAACTTTATACCTCGTAAAAAGTTCAGGAAAAACATCTCTCATTACCATTCTATTTTCAAGCATATAAGAAACACCTGAAGGGACTCTAAGATTGTCCTCAAGAACTAAATATTCCCCGCTCTTATTTCTGATTAAATCTACCCCAGATATATTCGCCCAAGATTTATATTTTGGTGAAAATCCCTCACATTCCTTAACATAATAAGGTGAATTAAAAATAATTTCCCTAGGTATAATATTATCTTTAAAAATTTTCTTTTGATTATAAACGTCATCAATAAATAAATTCAAAGCTTTTACTCTTTGCTTTAAACCTTTAGTTACTTTATTCCATTGTGATTTAGGAATTATCCTTGGAATAATATCTAGGGGCCATTTTTTTTCCTCCGCCCTATTGTTAGCTGCATAAACTCTAAAATTGATACCTCTAGCGCTTATCGTGCTTTGACAATTTTTTTCAATTTCTTGAAGTTTATCTTTCCCGTATCTTTCTAAAATATTTGAAATTATAACTGCATGTTTTCTTAGTTTATTCTCACTAGTAAAATAGCCATCATATGCTTTAGTAGCATTATAATTATTCCAAAGTTTACTGCTCATTTGGGGATTTTTTAATAATAAGCTTAAACAATCAATTGCGATCTAGTTATATCAGCTATGCTTGAATTTAATTATATGTTACTTAATTATTAATTATTAATAGTCTAAATGACTTATTGTGTTGGAATTAAAGCTCAAGATGGAATTGTTTTTGCTTCAGACTCAAGAACAAATGCTGGATTAGATAATGTCAATATATATTCAAAAATGTATGTTCATGACGTTGGTGATAGGAGTGTCATTATAGTTACTTCTGGAAACTTAGGTACATCTCAAGCAGTATATAAATCTATTGAAAAAGATCTTAAAGGTGACAGTGGGATAATGAATTTAAATACCTGTAAAGATTTTGATCAAATTGCATCATATATTGGATCTTTAAATATAGAACATTCAGCTCCTAAAGGAATAAATACTGATACAGTTTTATTGGGTTCCTCATTTTTAGTTGGTGGTCAAATCAAAGGTCAACCTTTAGAATTATACTTAGTGTACTCTCAAGGAAATTATATTAAACCAGCTGATAGCAAACCTTATCTAGTTATTGGTGAAGTAAAATACGGCAAACCTATTTTAGATAGAGTTATAAAACCTAGCGTATCTATTGGTGATGCATCACGTTGTGCTCTAATCTCAATGGACTCAACATTAAAAAGTGATTTAACCGTAGGCCCTCCTATTGATTTTGCTGTCTATAAAAAAGATGAATATAAAATTGCCTCACAAAAATGTTTAAATATTACTGATACTGAATATTCTAAGGTCTGTGATCAATGGTCGGATGGTATCTTTAAAATTTTTGATTCTTTTCCAAGATTTGATTGGGAAGAAAAAAAATAAGATTATTTTTCCTTTAAACTGTAATAAATTCTTAAAATAACTAAAATAATAACATTGAAAGGGGATTTTATGTTTATAAAAAAATATCTAAAGTGGATCAGTACGTTTCTAGTTTTAGTGGGAATACTCCTTACTAATTTAAATATATATCCATTAAATATATATTTTCATGGATTAGGAGTTGTTGGATGGACTATAGCTGGATTTGTTAGCAAAGATAAAGCAATACTAACTAATTTTGGATTACAAATACCATTATTTTTAATAGGAATTTATAAAATTATTATCTAATGAAAAATACTAACAAAATATTTCTAGGTGAATTTATTGGAAGTAGCTTTTTAGTAATGGTTATTGTTGGATCTGGAATAATGGCTGAAAATCTCACAAATGATAATGCTTTAAGATTAACAGCCAATACACTTGCAACTGGAGCTGGTCTATTCGTTTTAATAACTGCTTTTGCAAATATTTCAGGTGCACATTTCAACCCTTTTGTAAGTTTAGCGATGTTTTTAAGAAAAAAAATCACTGGAAAACTTCTGATCATATATATTCCTGCCCAAATACTTGGTTGTTTGCTTGGTGTTATGTTGGCCAATGTTTTTTTTGAACACAATATTCTTGAGTTATCAACAAAAAATAGGGATGGCTTTCATATTTTCTTGTCTGAAATAATTGCTACTTTTGGTTTGATTTTTATTATTTTTGCTACTCTAAAAGATGGCAAAATAACAATAGCTGCAAGTGTAGCAACATATATCATGGCTGGTTATTGGTTCACATCATCAACATCTTTTGCAAATCCAGCTGTTGCTATAGCAAGAACTTTTACTGATTCTTTTACAGGAATTAATTACATGAATACACCAACATATATTCTAGCTGAATTTTTGGGAGCTCTAATAGCTGTATTTTTAATTAAAAAATTAATTAAATAGATGCAACTTTTTTTAGAAATAAAAAATATTATAAACTAGACATTATTATCTAATAGTTTATTTATTGACGAATCCCCACACTGATTCTCATATTATTTTATTCTTTTGTAGTATTATTTTCATTCTCACATTACATAGATCTCAAGTCATGAATCAATAGGAACCGAAAACAATAATATAAAGGAGAAAAAATGGATATGACTTTAATTTATACGGTTATAGGGTTTTCCCTTGCCGGTTATAGCGTTATTGCTAACGACTCAATTCAAACACTGGGTACATTTATAGCTTCGAAAAAGAAGTGGTTTAAATGGTATACTCTCGCAGGATCTGCGTCATCTGTTATGATTATTGCGTTAGCATGGGGATGGTATTCGTATGATGGTGATATTTCTTATGGAAGATTAACTAGAATACCTTATCAAGAAATTCAATGGTATCACGCAGTAGCACCTGCAATACTATTATTATTAACAAGAATTGGAATACCTGTTTCAACCACCTTTTTAGTTCTTTCAGCATTTGCCTCAACGGTTGTACTTGAAAAAATGCTTATGAAAAGCGTCGTTGGGTATGGTTTAGCAGCAATGGTTGCTTATATTGCCTGGATAGCTGTCTCTAAATTTATTAATGAAAAATTTGATGAAGTAGATGAAAAATGGGTAGGCTTCTGGAGAAATAGTGTTTGGATTTCTTCTGGTTGGTTATGGTGGGTGTGGTTGTCTCACGATGTGGCTAATATTGCCGTGTATCTACCTAGACAATTAGATTTAACATTGCTTTTAATAGTAATGGGTTACTTTACAGCACTGTTATTCTATATTTTCTACATTCAAGGTGGACCAATTCAAAAAGTTGTTCTTGAAAAAACAGGAACAAGGTACGCAAGATCAGCAACAATTATTAATGTAATTTATGCTGGTGTCTTATTCTACTTTAAAGAACTAAACGATTTACCTATGTCTACGACATGGGTTTTTGTTGGTTTATTATGTGGAAGAGAACTTGCTATAGCTAGCATGAACAAAGAATATAAGTTGGGTTACGTCTTTCCATTAATTGGAAAAGATTTCCTAAAAATGGTATTCGGCTTAACTGTTTCAGTAGGTATAGTGCTTGCAATACATTATATAATAATACCAAACAGTTGGTTTTAAATATATTTTTGTGGTCGTGTTAATTATTTAACACGGCCATAAACGTCCTGGTATCGAACAATATCTGTTTCTTTTAAAATTGAACCTACTTGAGCTTCAATAATTTTTACTGGTTTTTTATACGGATTTTCTATTCTATGGATTGCACCAAGTGGGATAAAAATAGTTTCATCAGGTTTCATAGTAAAATATTTCTTATTTAATGTAATTTTAGGTTTACCATGAGTAACTACCCAATGTTCAGCTCTATGATGATGTTTTTGAAGACTTAATATACCTTTTGGTTTTACATATAATTCTTTAATTAGGAATTCCTTACCGTTAAATAGATTTACATAACTGCCCCAAGGTCTATGAAATACATTCTTCTTTTTATAATAATGTCTTTTATTTCGTCCATACATCTTACAAATTTCTTTCCAAGATCCTAAATCAGACCAAGGAATATCTAATTTGATCGCATTTATATCTTTAGTTTTTTCTAATATTGCATAGTCAAAAGACTTAGCTGTTGCTTTGGTGAATGCTTGTTTATTTAAATAATACACATTACTTTTATATTTTGCTTTTGTTACAGCTTTGTTACAGTTTCGGTAAATATTTGGTTGATATTTCTTGAAATTATTAATTATTGAATCTTTTCTTAAATAAAACATTCCAGAGTTCCAATAACCTTTTTTACTAATTATTTGTTTAGCTTTAGCTTCTTTTGGTTTTTCTATAAATCTAGTTACTTTAGTATTTTTTGTTAAAAAATAGCCAAATTCACTTGAAGGCATATTGGGTTTAATTCCAAATATAAAAATATTGTTTTGAGTAAGTTTCTTTTGATTTTTTTTGATAGCTTTATTGAATAAGCCAACTTTCTCTATCAAATGATCAGCAGCCAAGAACATTAAAGGTTGTTCATTAGGAATATCCTTTATTAAAGCCGTACTTAATATAGCTGGTGCTGTATTTCTTTTAGCTGGTTCTAAAACTATCTTAAATTTTCTTATTTTGTGTTTCTTTAGATGTTGTTTAACTTGTCTTAAATATTTTGCATTAGTGCTTATAATTGGTTCATCAAATATAGATGCTTTAACTCTCTCTAGTGTTTTACCTAATAAAGTCCAATTACCAAAATCGATAAATTGTTTAGCTTGATGTTTCTCAGCTTTAGGCCAAAGTCTCGTTCCCGCTCCACCACATAAAATGACTGGGCGAATTTTCATCAAATTTTTGAGTAATCCTTAACTTCTTTTTTCTTACCTGGATGAGTTGGTGCACCTAAAAATGCTGGTCCAACAGTTTGTGCATATTTCCAAAGTGTTCCTGATCCAAAATCAGATTTTCTAGCCTTCCATTTTCGTCCTCTTGAAGCTAATTGTGCTCTTGTTAATCGTACATTAATTGTTCCCTTCTTAGCGTCAATATCAATAATATCTCCATTACGTAATAGAGCGATCGGTCCACCTAATGCAGCCTCAGGTCCTACATGACCAACGCAAAAACCTCTAGTTGCTCCAGAAAACCTTCCATCAGTAATTAAAGCAACTTTCTCTCCTTTACCCTGACCATAAATAGCCCCAGTTGTTGAAAGCATTTCTCTCATACCTGGTCCGCCTACTGGACCCTCATATCTAATAATAATTACATCACCGTCTTTGTATTTTTTACTTTGCACTGCTTTCATTGCACTTTCTTCATTATCAAAACATCTTGCTTTGCCGGTAAATTGTAATTTTTTTAAACCTGCAATTTTAACTATTCCTCCATCAGGTGCTAAGTTTCCTTTTAATCCGACAACTCCACCAGTTGGTGATAAAGGATTTTTATAAGATCTCATTACTTTTTGTTTTGGATTAAATTTAATTTTCTTTAGATTTTCTTTCATAGTTTTACCTGTAACTGTCATACAGTCGCCATGAATAAAACCACCTTCATAAAGAGTTTTTAATAACATTGGAACACCACCTGCTAACCACATATCTTTTGCAACATATTTTCCACCTGGTTTTAAATCAGCAAGATATGGAGTTCTTTTAAATATTTTTGCAACATCCATTAAGTCAAATTTTATTCCAGCTTCATTAGCAATTGCAGGTAAATGTAATCCTGCATTTGTTGATCCTCCTGTTGCAGCAACTATTGTTGCAGCATTTTCTAAAGCTTTTCTTGTGACTATATCTCTTGGTTTAATTTTTTTAGCTAATAATTCCATTACCATTTTACCACTATTTTTTGCATACATATCTCTTTCTTCATAAGGAGCAGGAGTTCCTGCAGAATAAGGTAATGCTAAACCTATTGCCTCTGAAACACATGCCATTGTATTCGCAGTAAATTGTCCCCCACAAGCTCCAGCTGTTGGACACGCAACTAATTCTAATTTTCTTAATTCTTTTGCAGACATTTGACCTGAAGAGTGTTTTCCAACTGCTTCAAAAACATCAACAACAGTTACATCTTTACCTTTATATTTTCCCGGAAGGATTGAACCTCCATAAATAAATACACTTGGCACATTTAATCTAACCATCGACATCATTAAACCTGGTAAAGATTTATCACAACCTGCAATACCTACTAATGCATCATAACAGTGACCTCTAACCGTAAGTTCTGCAGAGTCTGCAATTACTTCTCTCGAAATTAATGAAGATTTCATTCCTTCATGACCCATTGCAATACCATCAGTGACGGTAATTGTGCAAAATTCTCGAGGTGTACCACCTGATGCTCTAACACCTTTTTTAACCGATTGAGCCTGTCTCATTAGAGCAATATTACAAGGAGCAGCCTCATTCCATGTGGATACAACGCCTACAAATGGTTTTGAAACATCTTTTTCTGTTTCACCCATTGCGTAATAAAAAGATCTGTGTGGCGCTCTATCAGCTCCTAAAGATGTATGTCTGCTCGGTAATTTTTTCTTATCAAACTTCCGCATTATAAACTTTCTATGGTTAATGATATTTTTTGGATATCATTTTTTAGATTACTATAGTTAGTTTTTTCTTGTTCAACAATATTTTTTGGAGCCCTATCAGTAAATCCTTTATTAGATAATCTCTGAGATATTTTGTCCATTTCCTCTTTGTATTTATTCTGTCTTTTAACTAAGTTTTCTTTAATTAGATTTAAATCCACATTTTCATCAAAATAGATCTTAAATATGTCCCCTGAAATAACCAAAGTTGCAGAAGGTTTTTTTTGGTCTTTATCATAGAAATTATTGATACGACCAAGTTTTTTGAGAATAATCTCATTGTTGGTCATTAATGTTTTATTTTTTTTAGCAATTTTAGTCATTGAAATGTCAATAAATGAACCTGGGCTTACATTTAATTCATTTTTAAAAGATCTAAGTTCAGAAATAACACTTATGATCTTCTCTACTTCCTTTAAAGATTGATCTTTTTTTGCCTTTCCTGATGGCCAATTAGTATACATTAGGAAGTTCTTATCTGATTTATCAAATTTATTTTTTAACCAGATTTGCTCAGTAACAAATGGAATAAATGGATGAAGAATAATAAGTATTTGTTTAAATACGTAGGCGGATACTTCTTTCACCTCTTTTTTAGCTCTCTCATCGTCTGAAAACAGAATAGTTTTTGAAAGCTCAATGTACCAATCGCAATAAGAGTGCCAAGCAAATTGATAAGCGTTTTTAGCGGCTTCATCAAATCGATAGTCTTTAAGATTTTTTTCTATTTTTTCTTTTGTTTGAATAAGCTCTGAATAAATCCACTTATTGATATTTAGCTTAGTTTTAGGGGCTTTATCTGTTTTATTAAAATCACATTTATTAGTAATTAAAAAATTATTAGCATTCCACAATTTATTTAAAAAATTTCTATACCCCTTAACTCTATCTTCTGAAAGCTTTACATCGGTGCCAGGTGATGCCATTGATAGTAAAGTAAATCTTAAAGCATCTGCACTATACTTTTCAATTAAATCTAATGGATCAATTACATTACCTTTAGACTTAGACATCTTTTGTCCTTTTTCGTCTCTAACTAATGCATGGACATAAATATCTTTAAATGGTTCTTTGTTTAAAAATTCCATTCCAAACATCATCATTCTTGCTACCCAAAAGAAAATAATATCAAAACCAGTTACCAATACAGTTGTTGGATAAAATTTTTTAACAAAATCTTTATTGTCCGGCCAACCCAACGTTGCAAAAGGCCATAAACCAGAGGAAAACCATGTATCTAAAACATCTGGATCTCTAGTAATTTTTACATCTTTTTTATAAAATTTTTTAGCTTGTTTTTTTGCATCATCTTCATTTACTGCAACAAAAATTTTTTTATCGGGACCGTACCAAGCTGGTATTTGGTGGCCCCACCACAGTTGCCTAGATACACACCAAGGTTCAATATTGTTCATCCACTGAAAATAAGTTTTAGACCAATTTTCTGGAAAGAAATTTGTTTTCTTTGATTTAACTATTTGTTTAGCTTTAACAGATAATTTTTTTGCATTTACGAACCACTGTTCAGTTAGAAAAGGCTCTATGACTGAATTTGATCTATCTCCATAAGGTACTTTGTTTTTGATATTTTCTTCTTTAACAAAAAAATCTTTTTCTTTTAACTCATTTAAAATTTTTTTACGTGCTTCAAATCTGTCTAATCCAATATATTCATCTGGAGCATTACTATTTATTTTACCATCTTCAGTAAATACATTTATAATTTCTAGTTTATTTCTTTGACCAACATCATAATCATTAAAGTCATGTGCTGGCGTAATTTTTAATGCTCCAGTTCCTTGTTCAGGATCTGCATAATCATCTTTTATAATTTTAATCTTTCTACCTACTATTGGGATAGTGACAGTTTTACCCACATACTTTTTAAACCTTTTATCTTTTGGGTTTACTGCAATAGCTGTATCTCCAAGCATTGTTTCAGGTCTTGTAGTTGCAATAGTTATAAAATCAGAAGATTTATCAATTGGGTATCTAATGTAGTAAATCTTAGAGTTCATTTCTCTTTGATCGACCTCTAAATCAGATATTGCCGTTTTTAAAACTGTGTCCCAATTGACCAGTTTTTCAGCTTTATAAATTAATTTTTTTTTGTGTAATTCGACAAATACTTTAATGACTGATTTTGATAGATTTTCATCCATCGTGAATGCGTTCCTAGACCAATCACATGAACATCCCAGTTTCTTTAACTGATTTATAATAATGTCACCATACTGATTTTTCCATTCCCACACTTTTTCTATAAATTTTTCTCTACCTAAATCATTTTTGTTTAAATTCTTTTTTTTAATTTCTTTTTCAACAAGTGCTTGAGTTGCTATTCCCGCATGATCTGTTCCGGGTTGCCATAACGTCTCGTAATTATTCATTCGGTAATAACGAACTAATAGATCTTGGATAGAATTATTTAAAGCATGCCCCATGTGTAAACTTCCAGTGACATTTGGTGGTGGTATAACAATTGAATATTTTTTTGAATTTTTCTTAGGTTTGAATAATTTGTTTTTTTCCCAATAAGAATAAATATTATCTTCTACTTCAGAATGTATATATTTATCACTATTCATGGATTATGTAGTTTATAATTTAATAATCCAAATTAACAATAATCAAATTAGAACGTTATTTAATAGACTAATTACAAATATTTTATATAAAACTTCTTGTAGCTATCTACTAAAACATATGGCAACGTGGCGGAATGGTTACGCAGAGGATTGCAAATCCTTGTATCCCGGTTCGATTCCGGGCGTTGCCTCCAAAAAAAATCTTGTTTTAGTTAGAAAAAAAAGTAAGTTTTTCTTTTTATATTCCTCGGTAGCTCAGTTGGTAGAGCAGTTGACTGTTAATCAATTGGTCGCAGGTTCGAGTCCTGCCCGAGGAGCCAAATTCTATCCAACTTTTGAAATATTGTTTGAAACCTGTAACGATTTATTAAATTTCAATTTTTGATCAGCATTTAATTCAGAATATAATTTGACTAAAAAATTATAATTTACATTCATGTGACCTTCTTGAGATTTTTCTAAATTGATTAGGTATTGCGAAAAATCCTCAAAAAAATAATTTATTGGAACTTTTAGATAGTTAGATAACTGTAATAATCTTATTGAACTAACCCCATTAGTGCCTTTTTCATATTTTTGTATTTGTTGAAATGTAACGTTAATTGCTTTTGCTACTTTTGTTTGTGTTAAACCCAAAGCTAATCTTCTAAGCTTAAGCTTGTTGCCTAAATGCTTATTAAAATTATCCTCCATTAAGACCCCTCTTAATTTTGTTAAAAAACTAATTCAACAGTTTTTTAATCTTTACTGCAACAATATTATTTTTTTATTTCCTTGAAAAAAACCGATATGCCCAAAATATGTCAAGCAATACTTGAGGTATAATTTGATAAATATTCCTTGAAATTGCTGGTATCTATAGTATTTGGCTCAGAAAAAGTTTGGTCCTATCGCTCTTAGGATTAGCAAAAAATTCCTTGGTATCCGCTTTTTCTACTATCATTCCTTCATCCATGAATATCATTTGATCAGCAACTTCTTTAGCAAAACCCATTTCATGTGTTACAACAATCATAGTCATACCTTGTTTTGCAAGATTTACCATTACATCAAGAACTTCTTTAATCATTTCTGGATCTAAGGCAGATGTAGGTTCATCAAAAAGCATTATTTTTGGCTCCATACATAAAGCTCTAGCTATAGCTACTCTTTGTTGTTGCCCACCAGATAATTGTCCCGGATATTTTTGAGCTTGATCTAATATTTGTACTCTTTCTAAGTGTTTAAGAGCTAATTCCTCAGCATCTTTCTTGGGCATTTTTTTAACCCAAATTGGAGCTAATGTGCAATTATCAAGAATTGATAAATGTGGAAATAAATTAAATTGTTGAAAAACCATTCCAACTTCTGCTCTTATTTGTTCTATATTTTTTGTGTCCTCTGTTAATTCAGTTCCATCAACTATGATCTCACCTTCATGATGTTCTTCTAATCTATTTATACATCTTATTAATGTAGACTTACCTGAGCCAGAAGGACCGCAAACAACAATTTTTTGTTTAGGTTTTACTTCTAAATTAATTCCTTTTAAAACTTGGAAATCACCAAACCATTTATTCATATTATTTATTTGGATTATATTGTCTGACATATTTTTAACGATCTGTTTTATATTTTTGTTCTAAATTATAGCTATATTTACTCATTGCATAACAAATAATCCAGAAAATTATTGCTGCAAAAACATAACCTTCCATAGCAAAACCCAACCATTCTGGATTTGTTTTAGCTAAATTTAACATTCCGACTATTTCTAAAAGTCCAACAACAAAAATTAATGGTGTATCTTTAACTAACGCTAAAAATGTATTGGCTATTCCTGGAATTACGAGTTTTAAAGCTTGTGGCAAGATTACAAATATATGCATTCTCCAATATCCCATTCCTAGTGATTTTGCAGCTTCGTATTGTCCCCTAGGAAGAGCTTGTAACCCTCCTCTTATAACTTCAGCAACATAAGCTGCTTCAAATAATGAAATAGCTATTATACATCTCACCAATTTATCAATAAAAAAGTCTGCTGGTAAAAACATTGGAAACATTACCGCTGACATGAATAATACTGTAATTAAAGGAACTCCTCTCCAAAATTCAATAAAGCCTATGGATATGTATCTAATTAAAGGAAATCCAGATCTTCTTCCAAGTGCAAAAGCCATACCTATTGGAAAACAAAAAATTAAACAGAAGAAAGAAATTATAAAAGTTAATGACAAACCACCCCAAGCTCCTGTCTCTACCCAATTTAAACCATCTAATTTTCCTAATTCAATTAATTCTTCGTAAAAAATAAAATATTTTAATAAAAGATAAAGAGCAAAAGGAACGATTAAGAAATAGTAAAATTTGAATTTACTTGGAATAAAAAAACCAATTATTATGGAAATTATCGCGGCAATTATTCCATATGAAAAATCAAAAAAAACTGGGCCTCCCGAAATAAAGAAAAAAATAAATAAGAAAGCAATAAAAGGATAAATTACAACATAGTATAAAGTTAGATATTTTTTAAACTTATCAGTTGCAAAGTATCCAACTGATCCAAGTAAAGCTAGCGCAATAAATGATAGATTTATTCTCCATTGTTCACCGTTGGGATACATCCCGTACATAAATCTTCTCATCCAAACTTTTATATAAGTCCAGCAAGCACCTGTGCCTGTACAAACATCTTTAGAATCACCTGCAAAGCTAGCATCAACAAAAAACCAACTTAGTATTGGGGGAATTGATTTTATAATTATGAATATAATTAATAATGATAATATAGCATTAAAGTTATTAGTATTTATATGCTTATTAAGTTGATCTAGTTGTTTAATGCCACTTAACTCAATTCTTATAAAATAAAGACCAACAAATCCAAGTATTAGTGGTAAAAAATAACTTAAAAAACCAGGTAAAAAACCTGTTAAGTTTAAACTAAAAAAGGAGTTTAAAAGAACATCTAAAACACTAACAAAGAACAGAAAAGAACCCAAATATAAGAAGGTATTAAGATTAGACTTATCTGGTTTAAAAAAATTAATCTTAGACATTATTTTTCCTGAATTGCTATTTTGTTGTTGTACCAATTCATGAATAATGAAATTGTTATACTTAAAGATAAATATGTAAACATTGTAATAGATACTATTTCAATTGCCTTACCTGTTTGCATTAAAGCGGTTCCAGCAAAAACTAAAACTAAATCAGGATATGCTATAGCCGCAGCTAGTGAAGAATTTTTAGTGAGATTAAGATATTGGTTTGTTGTAGGTGGTATTATTATTCTTAAAGCTTGAGGCATCACCACTAACTTAAGTACCTGATTTGGTGTTAAACCAATTGATGCAGCAGCCTCTTTTTGACCTTTACCTATACCTTGAATTCCTGCTCTAACACACTCAGCTATAAAAGTTGCAGTGTATAAAGATAAAGATAAAGCTAAAGCTATCAACTCAGGAGGTAAGCTTACACCTCCTTCATAGATAAATGATGTGGTTGCTAATTGCTTTAAAACTGGAACTTCGAAGGATAATCTAACCCCTCCTATCAAAAAACTTATAAGAGGTAAAACAAGGATTAAGCCTATTGATATAAGTAAGACCGGTGTTTGTTTACCTTGTGTTTCTTGTAATTTTTTTGCTTGGTATCGAATTACTATTATAGCAATAATTGCAGCCACTATTGAATAAAAGAAAATATTAAAGTTTTGCCAAATAAAAGCAGGAACATATAAACCTTTTATTGTTAAAAATGCAATTCCAAACATCGCTTCAGCATCTTGTGGAAGCGGTAAAGCTCTCAAAGCAGCAAAATACCAAAAAAATATTTGTAAGAGTAGAGGTATATTTCTAAAAAATTCTACATAAAAGGCAGCAAATTTATTTATTAAATAATTAGGTGAAAGCCTCGCAATTCCAACTATCACGCCTAGAATAGTCGCAATGACTATACCAATTACTGAAACAAGAATAGTATTAAGTAAACCAACTAGATATGCTCTAAAATATGAGTGGGATCCGTCATACTCTATTAAAGAAAATTGAACATCAAAAGAAGATTCTTGAGACAAAAATCCATATCCAAAGTCAATACCTCTGTTCTCCATATTGACTTGTGCATTATATGTAAAAAACCCAAAGACAAGGACAACAGCTATAACTGTCAATAATTGTGGGCCTATATCTTTAAGTTTAAAATTCACAATTTTGATAATATATGAGTTTAAAAAAAAAGGGCTAGATAAATCTAGCCCTTTTCAATTATTTATAACTTAAATTATCTTGATGGTGGAACGTATAAAATACCACCTTTAGTCCATAATTCATTTGGACCTCTGTCTGGTAAAATACCAGTGTCAGCTATATTTCTCTTATAACTTTCACCATAATTTCCAACTTGTTTAATAATTCTTAAGTTCCACTCATTATCTAAACCGAATGCTGCGCCCATTTCACCTTCAGCTCCAACTAGTCTTTTGATAGCTGGGTTATCTGAAGTTTTCATCATATCAGCATTTGCTGAAGTAATTCCATATTCTTCAGCCTCGATCATTGTATTTAAAGACCATCTTACGATATCTTCCCATACTGAGTCACCCTGTCTTACTACAGGACCTAAAGGCTCTTTAGAAACAGTTTCAGGTAACACAATGTGTTCATCTGGATTAGACATTTTTGTTCTTTGTGCAGCAAGACCTGATTTATCTGTAGTATATGTATCACATCTACCAGCATCATATGCAGCTACAACTTCATCAGCTTTTTCAAAAGCTACTGGTTCATACTTGATTCCTTTTGAATTAAAAAAGTCTCTCATATTTAACTCAGTTGTTGTACCAATATTTGTACAAGCTGAGATACCATTCTTGAATTGGCTTGTTGAAGTAATACCAGAACTTTTTCTAACCATAAAACCTTGACCATCGTAGAAGTTTACTCCAACGAAAGTAAGTCCGATATCAGCATCTCTTGAAAGTGTCCAAGTTGTGTTTCTTGATAAGATATCGATCTCACCAGAAGTTAAAGCCGTAAATCTTTCTTTAGCACTTAGCGGTGTAAACTTAACTTTGTTTGCATCACCTAGTACTGCAGCAGCTACCGCTCTACATACATCAACATCTATACCAGTCCAATTTCCTGCAGCGTCAGCATTAGAAAATCCTGGAAGACCTTGAGATACTCCACATCTTACAAAACCCTTTTTTTGAGTGTTTTTAAGTGTTTTAGATTTTTTAGCAGCCATAGACTCTGTTGTAAAAGTGAACAACACAGCTACCATAGCAACTAAAGAAGTTAATTGTTTTAAGTATTTAAACATATTTCTTCCTCTTGTTTATTTATTTGTTAACAAATAATTCAAAATTACTTTTGAATATTCATAATTTAAGCATGTTCAAAAATACTCTTCAAGAGGAATTTATTAGGATATTCGACGCAATGAAATTCTAGTCAAGATAATAATCATATCAAAATTACGGTTAAAAATGATGACTGGCGCGCCCTGGAGGATTCGAACCTCCGACCCTCGGTTTAGAAATTTGATGCGTGATCAAACTGCAAGAAATAGCAACAATTAATCTCTCAAAAAATATCACTTTTTAAGTTTCATTTCGTCATCTGGTCGTCAAGATTTTTGAAAGTTTTTTCATTTATGTTTGTCTCTAGTGAATTGATTAATGGTTTCTCCATATTTTTTAATTTTTTCAAATTCTTCTTGTTGAGCTTTCTTTTTTTTTTCTGAAGAATAATAAATTGGCATTATAATTGATAAGCCAACAATAATAACTGCTAATATAATTTGCCAAGTTTCCATTTAATTATCTATTAAAAGTTTATACGTTAAAAAAGATATTTCTATAATTATTAAAACTTCTAACATTATTAAGATCTATAAGCCCAATGTAAAGGTTCGCCTAATATTTCTTCAATTTGCATTCTAAAACCGTCTCTAGAAATATAAGCCCATGTCTGCAAAACGTCTAGTGAATTAGTTAATTTATTGTCAAAAGACTCTTTTGATAATTTTGATGAAATCATTGGTC
Source organism: uncultured Pelagibacteraceae bacterium (assembly GCA_902523125.1). Classification (GTDB taxonomy): domain Bacteria; phylum Pseudomonadota; class Alphaproteobacteria; order Pelagibacterales; family Pelagibacteraceae; genus Pelagibacter. Next base: position 22,286 of record CABYYA010000012.1, read on the forward strand.
TACTATTGTCTGACATTTCTTGATAATATTTAATTAAGTTTTTTGCTTTAGGATCTGAATCTTCTAATTCTTCATTTATTGAATTAAAAATATCAGAATAATCTTTTTCACTAATTTGTTTATCTCGTCTTGCAACAAAAAGGCTAACTTCTATCATGACAACATAAATTGCTTTGAGGTGACTTTTAACATTATTATATTCTTCTGGATAAATAGGTTCGTTCTTATATTTTTCTAAAAACTTAACCTCATCTTCACTTTTAAAATCAAAACTCAAATCAAATTGACATATTCTATAAAAAGTTAAAAATTTATCTTTTGTTGGTTCGTTTTCATTTATTGCTAACAGAGCAAAATCTAAAATCTTTTCTTTAATTGATTTTCCAAAAAAGCCCATAGTTTTTATATTGATCCGATCATCACTGACCCGA
>CABYYA010000013.1 GCA_902523125.1 uncultured Pelagibacteraceae bacterium
GCCAAGATAAAGTATTATTGGAATAAGACTTATTTCTCCACTAATAGATGTCCATCCTAACAGTAATCCATAATTAAAAGTTATGCCTAAGAATAGCTGTGGCCAATAGGTAAACCTTTTCATCAATGGATAAGTGAAGGCAAGTGGCATAGACGCTAAAGCGATAATAATTGTAAAAAAATTAAAATTGATTAGTACTAAAAAAGCAATTAAACATAGAATTCCTGAATATAGTAGGGCATGTTTGACCGATACTTTTCCTGAAGCTATCGGCCTATCTTTAGTCCTAAATACTTTTTTATCAAATTTTCTATCAAAAACATCATTAACTATGCAGCCAGCAGATCTCATTAAAACAGATCCTAAAAAAAATAGTAATAAGTGAAAAAAATAAATATTTAAATCAGATGAAAAATCATATGATAGTGTAAGTCCCCACGAACAAGGCCAGAATAATAGCATGTATCCAATCGGTTTTTTAAGTCTGGTAAGTTCTATAAAAAGATTTAATTGGTTCATAAGATTTTACTTGTAAATAACAAAGCCAAGATTGATAATCAAACTGATTCGTATGAATATTGATTATACTGTAACTGCATTAATGTTTCCCGCAATACCATTAATGATGGCAGTTTATAGTAATAGATTTCACTCATTAAGTATCCTAATCAGACAACTTCACGATGAACATGTGTATGAAAAGCACATACCACCTGAGTGGAAAAAACAGTTCATAAATTTAAGTGGAAGGATAACTCTTTTGAGATGGACAATTTTATTCGCATCTTTTGGCTTTCTGTTTAACATGTTAACTGTTTTTGCTCTTTACTTTGATGAGGTTTTTTACGCGAGAATTATTTTTGGGTCATGTTGTTTGTCGATGATTATTTCAATACTATTTTTTATTAGAGAAATTCATATCTCAACAAATGCTCTTAAGTTACATATGTCTGATATGGATGTAAATTTAGATTAAGGTACTATAACTGCTGGACCAGTTAATATTCTTGCTTCTAGATCTTTATGAGCTTGAGCAGCATCCTGAAGTGAATACTTTTTTGAAATTTCGACATTAAATTTTTTTGACAATACTGCATCGAAAACTTTCTTTGCCGATTCTACAAGCTCCTCTCTTTTTATCGTGTAATGAGCAATAGATGGTCTTGTAAAAAAAAGACCTTTTGCATTTATATCTTTTTTAACATCTATGGTATCAACATAACCTGATGCATTCCCGAAAGCTACCATCATTCCTCTAATCTTTAATGTTTCGATCGATCCTTTGAAAGTTTTGATACCAACACCGTCATAGACAACGTCAATACCGTTTTTACCAACAATTTTTTCAACCTCTTCAACAAAATTTTTTTCAGAATAATTAATTACGTGATGACAACCATTTTTTTTAGCAATCTTTTCTTTTACTTTTGAGCCTACAGTTCCAATAACTTCAGCGCCCAATGCATTAGCCCATGAACATAAAATCTGGCCAAGCCCACCTGCAGCAGCATGATATAAAACTTTATTACCTTTTTTTAACGGATATGCTCTATGTAACAAGTACTCTGCAGTAATTCCTTTTAATGTAATGCAAGATGCTACTTCATCAGAGATACCATCAGGGACAGAAACTAATTTTTCTTCAGGTATTATTTGCTTTTCTGAATAAGCACCGATAGGCATTGATGCATGAGTAACTCTATCACCAACTTTAAATAATTTTACTTCAGATCCAACTTCTTCAATTACTCCACAAGCTTCAAGTCCAATACCACTAGGTAATGGGATAGGATAAAGGCCTGTTCGATGATAAATATCTATGAAATTTAAACCAATTGATAAATTTTTAATCAACACCTCTTTTGGTCCAGGCTTGCCTAATTCTATATTTTTAATAACCAAAACTTCTGGTTCACCAAATTTATCTATTTGAATTGATTTCATTATCTATTTTACAAATGTACCATTATGATAATCTTGAACAGCTTGCAAGATCTCCGCTTTAGTGTTCATTACAAATGGTCCGCCTCGAGCTATTTTTTCATTAATGGGCTTTCCTGAAATAACTAAGAACTTTGCATTCGATTGTGCTTTGACTTTTAAACCCTCACCTTTCGATAGCAAGATCAAAGTACTATCCTTAACTTTTTCATGTTTTTTTTCACCAATTTTGATTTCACCTTTTACGAGATAGATAAATGAATTGTGTTTAGAGGGAAGATTATATTTAAAATCTTTGTTTTTATTTAATTCAACATCAAAGTAAACAGGTTCGATATTATGCTCTTTAACTGGACCTTCGGCTTTATCAAATTTACCTGCAACAACTTTTACTTGCTTATCATCATCTTTGTGAACACTCATTTTATCTGCATTTATATAAATGTATTCTGGTTTACTCATTTTTAATTTTGCTGGCATATTTATCCATAATTGAAATCCATGAAGTTTTCCCTCTTTCATAGCAGGCATTTCAGAATGAATAATTCCACTTCCAGTTTTCATCCATTGAACATCACCAGCAGTCATTCTACCTTTCCCACCAGTACTGTCTTTATGCTCGAAGTTACCAGCAAGCATATAAGTGACAGTTTCAATTCCTCTATGGGGATGTGGAGGAAACCCAGCAATATAATCTTCACTATTTTCTGAACCAAATTCATCTAGCATTAAAAAAGGATCAAAATAATCTGGTTCAACACCAATACTTCTTTTTAATTTAACTCCAGCTCCATCTGATGCTGGAATAGGATCAATAATTTTATTTACTTCAATATTTTTCATAAGATCAAAATAGTTGTTCTATTTTGATTTGCAATATTACTTTTTGTTATGCGAGCCGTCACAAAAAGGTTGATCATTTGTTTGTTTGCATGCACAAAAAAATACTCTTTTTGTTAATTCAGCTTTATAAGCCAAGGGTTTAAATTCTGTTCCTTTGTGTGAACCATCACAAAATGGCTGCTTAGAACTTTTACCACAACTACACCAGTAATAAGATTTCCCCTGTTCGACGTCTATAGCCAATGCACCTTCTCCGGCTCTTTGTCCTTTAATCATATTATCTTCTCTTTTTATTATATTAAATCGATAAGCTCACTTAAATTTTTAACTTGATTATTGGGTTTGTAATCAAGATTGTCAAAGATATTATTATTACGGTTTACCCAAATAGAATGATAACCATAATTCCCTCCTCCTGAAACATCCCACGTGTTTGCACTTAAGAAAGCTACTTCATTACTTTTAATTTTATATTTTTTGATAGGCAAGTCATAAACTTTCGAGTCTGGTTTATAAATTCCAACTTCCTCTATTGAAAATAAATCATCGAATAGATTAACTAAATTATTACTCTCAACTAACTCTTTTAAAAGAGATGGAGTTCCATTTGAAAGTATAGCTAATTTAAAGTTCTTTTCTTTTAATTTTTTAAGAGTTTCTGGAACCTCCTCAAAAGGTGAAAGAACTTTATATAAATTCAATAATTCATTTTTCATTGAAGCCTCTATATTAAAGGTCTTCATTGATTTATCTAAACTATCCTCTGTAATTTGCCAAAAATCTTTGTGTCTTCCCATGAGGCTTCTAAGCCAGGTATATTCTAGCTGAGTTGTTCTCCAAAAATTTGCAAAACCTTCCCACCCAGCTCCAATCTTGTTTTTACATTTTTCAGCAGCTGAATTGACATCAAACAATGTACCATAAGCATCAAAAATTATTGCTTTAATATTTTTCATAAATTAACTTAACACAAATGAGTAATATTAGATTATTTTTTTCAGATACTTTATCAACTAACATGATTGATAAACTCAATAAGGATCAATCACATTACTTAAGTAAAGTAATGAGAGTAAAAGAAAGCGAGGTTTTCTCCTTATTTAACAAAGGGGGAGAGTGGGAAGCAAAAATTTTAGGAATATCTAAAAATACTGTTGAATTTAAAATAATAAAACAACTTAGACAAAAAGAGATTACCAAAGAATTATGGTTAGCGTTTTCTCCTATCAAATCAAACTATCAGAATTTTATGCTACAAAAAGCGACAGAGCTTGGAGTTACAAAATTTATACCAATTATTTTTGATAGAACAGTGGTTAGAAAAATTAATAAAGATCGCTTAGAAAAAATTATAATTGAAGCTAGTGAACAATCAAATCGTATCAATGTGCCAATAATTGAAACTGCTCAAGATTTAAATGGCTTTTTAAAAAAAAATTCAATGGATCTAATTTTTACAGATTTAAATTCAAATATTAAAAAAATTGATAAATCAAAATTTACAGATAAGCCTGTTTGTATAATTATTGGTCCAGAGGGAGATTTTTCAGAGACCGAAAGAGAGAAGATTCTCTCTTTTAAGGGCGTTCAACCTATTAAAATTAATGAAAATATTTTAAGGTCAGAAACCGCGGTCATATCTGCAATTTCGATCGTAAATTATCTGATTAATTGATAAATTGTCGCGAAAACAAAAGTGTAATTTTTATAAAAGAGCTTTATATAGCTATTAAAAATGAAAAAATTTTTAATTATATTTTTAACACTGTTAGTCTCACATAAGGCTTTCGCTAATCAGCCTACCGATTGGCAATTAGGTTTTCAAAATGCTGCCTCACAGTCTATGCGTGAAATTGTTTCTTTTCATAATTATTTACTTTTGCCAATAATAGTTGCCATAAGTGTATTTGTTTTATTTTTGATGTTATATGCATGCGTAAGATTTAGAGCTTCAGCAAACCCAAACCCATCTAAAAGAACTCATAATGTTGCGGTCGAAGTTTTATGGACATTAATTCCATGTTTAATCTTAATTGTGATGGCTGTACCATCTTTTCAAATTCTGTACAAACAAGATGCCATTCCAAAAGCCGATCTAACGATTAAAGCTATTGGGTACCAATGGTATTGGGGATATGAATACCCTGATGAAAACATTATTTTTGAATCATATATGTTAGAAGATAAAGATTTAGGTCCTAATCAACCTAGATTACTTGCAGTGGACAATGAAGTTGTCGTGCCAGTTAATAAAGTTGTAAAAGTTTTGATAACTGCGAATGATGTATTGCACGCGTGGGCCTTACCATCTTTTGGTGTAAAAAGGGATGCTGTTCCAGGAAGAATTAATGAGACATGGTTTAAAGCGGAAAAAGTAGGTACTTATTATGGTCAATGCTCAGAACTTTGTGGGATTAAACATGCATTTATGCCCATTACTGTTAAAGTTGTGACCGAGAAAGAATATGATTTATGGTTATTAGAGGCAAAAGAAAAATTTGCAAAAGAAGAAATTGAAAATAATAATATTAAATTAGTCAGTAGATAGATATGTATACGCAAACAGTACCACAGGACGATCATCATACACCAACTGGTTGGAAGCGTTGGGCATACTCCACAAATCATAAAGATATAGGCACAATGTATTTAATTTTTGCAATTATTGCTGGCGTTATTGGTACAGCATTTTCAGTTTTAATGAGAATGGAGTTGATGCATCCTGGTGATGGTATCTTGGGTGGAAATTATCATCTTTATAATGTTCTAGTAACTGGTCATGGGTTAATAATGATTTTTTTTATGGTAATGCCAGCTATGATCGGTGGTTTTGGAAATTGGTTTGTTCCAATTATGATTGGAGCTCCAGATATGGCCTTTCCTCGGATGAATAATATTTCTTTCTGGCTATTACCTGTCTCACTAACTTTATTAATATTATCAGTTTTTGCTGACGGTCCTCCGGGACAGACTGGTGTTGGGGGTGGATGGACTATTTATCCTCCTTTATCTTCTAAGGCTGGCCAGCCAGGACCTGCGATGGACTTAGCAATTCTTAGTTTACACTTAGCTGGTGCTTCATCAATTTTAGGAGCAGTAAACTTTATCACAACGATCTTAAACATGAGAACTCCTGGAATGACTTTGCATAAAATGCCATTATTTGCTTGGTCGATTTTGGTGACAGCTTTTCTGTTATTGTTATCTTTACCAGTTCTTGCAGGAGCGATTACAATGTTATTGACCGACAGGAACTTTGGGACCGCATTCTTTGATGCTCAAACCGGTGGAGATCCAGTTTTATTTCAACACTTATTTTGGTTTTTTGGTCATCCAGAGGTTTACATTTTAATTCTTCCAGGCTTTGGAATGATTAGTCATGTTGTTTCAACATTTTCTAAAAAACCAGTTTTTGGTTATTTAGGTATGGCTTATGCGATGGTAGCAATCGGAATAGTTGGTTTTGTAGTTTGGGCTCACCATATGTATACAGTTGGACTAAGCACAGATACAAAAGCTTATTTCTTAGCTGCTACTATGATTATTGCTGTTCCTACTGGAATAAAGATCTTTTCTTGGATAGCAACCATGTGGGGAGGATCGATCTCATTTAAAACCCCAATGATGTGGGCATTAGGTTTTATCTTTATGTTTACAGTTGGCGGAGTAACTGGAGTAGTTTTAGCAAACGCAGGAGTAGATACTGCAATGCACGATACTTATTATGTTGTAGCCCATTTTCATTATGTTCTCTCTTTAGGGGCTGTATTTGCAATATTTGCTGGTTTCTATTATTGGTTTTCAAAAATGTCTGGTTATGAATATTCAGAGTGGCTTGGTCAATTACATTTTTGGTTAACTTTTATTGGTGTGAATTTGATTTTCTTTCCACAGCATTTTTTAGGATTAGCAGGTATGCCTAGAAGATATGCTGATTATCCAGATGCATTTGCAGGTTGGAATTATATTTCTTCAATAGGATCCTATATAGCAGTTGCTGGCTTAGCTGTATTTTTTGTGAATTTGATCTATGCTTTTGCAAAAAAGAAAGCTGCTGCTCAAAATCCTTGGGGTGAGGGAGCAACGACTTTAGAGTGGACCGTTCCATCTCCACCAAATTTCCATACTTTTGAGGAATTACCAAAGTTTGTAGATGATCAAGAGACTGGTAAATCTCACAGCTAGGATTAAAAGCTTTAAAATTGATGAGTAGTTCTAAATTAAAAAAAGATAATCTGTCTCAGGAAGACTTACTAAATTTTTCTGAATTATTTAAATTAATGAAACCAAGAGTAATGTCGCTTGTGATATTTACTTGTGCGGTAGGATTATTAACAGCTCCAACTATGGTTTCAACTCAAGATGCAATAATTGGAATATTTCTTGTTTCAATGGGCGCAGGAGCAGCAGGAGCATTAAATATGTGGTACGAGTCCGATATTGATGCTTTGATGAGTAGAACTTGCTTAAGACCGATACCAACTGGTAAAGTGAATAAAAATCAGGCTCTTATATTTGGTATAACTTTATCGATTATTTCAGTAGTTGCACTAGATTATTTTACAAATAGAGTATCTGCAGGAATATTACTTTTTACCATTATATTTTATGTTTTAATTTATACAATTTGGCTGAAAAAAAGAACCTCACAGAATATTGTTATTGGTGGAGCAGCAGGAGCTCTTCCTCCTGTTATAGGCTGGACTATTGCTACAGGATCTTTATCTCTTGAACCTCTTGTATTTTTTTTAATTATTTTCTTTTGGACGCCATCACATTTTTGGGCATTAAGCTTATATAAATCAGAAGATTATAAAAAAGCCAATATACCCATGCTTCCCTTAACAAATGGGATAGAGAGCACTAAAGTAAATATTTTTGTATACTCTTTGCTAATGCTTCCAGTGATAATTTTCCCATATGCAATAAACTTTGTTGGGCTTGTTTTTCTAATTCCATCATTGTTATTAACTATTTACTATAATTATTTATGTTTCGATCTTTATAAGTTTAAAAAAAATAAATTTAATGCAAAAACAGCTAAATCGATATTTGGCTATTCTATCTTATATTTGTTTTTAGTTTTTGTGCTTTTTCTGATAGATAAGATTTTATGATTATACCAGATAAAAAAACCAAGAAAAAAAATGTCAAGACAGCATTAGCAATTATTGCTTTTATGATTTTTCTGTTTTTATTTACATTATATAATACCGGAGTTTTTGATAGAGCAATATGATACAAAAAAAAAATCTTACACCATTAGTTCTTATAGGGATATTTGTGTTTATGTTAGGTTTATCCTACGCTGCAGTGCCTTTGTATGATTTATTTTGCAGGGTAACAGGTTTTGGAGGTACTACTCAAATTTCAAACAGTGCTCCTAAAATAGTTCTTAATAAAGTTGTGAGTGTTAGATTTGACACCAATGTAAATAACTTACCCTGGGATTTTAAGGCAAAATCTAATGTTATAGATGTGAAAGTTGGTCAAGTTAATAAAATAGAGTTTGAGGTTGAAAATTATAGTAGCGAACCAACTGCCGGTGTAGCAAGTTTTAACGTATCACCAGCAAGTTTTGGGAAATATTATAGTAAACTTGGCTGTTTTTGTTTTGAAAAACAAGAATTAAAAGCAGGAGAGAAAGCGACCTATGTAATGACTTTTTATCTAGACCCTGAAATGATTAATGATCCAAGCGTAAAGAACTTAGAAGATGTAACTATGTCGTATACTTTTTTCTCGACAGATTATTATAAACAATCATAATTGAATTATGTCAGCTGAAAAAAAACATGATTATCACTTAGTAGACCCAAGTCCTTGGCCTATTTACACTTCATTTTCTTGCTTAGTATTAGCTATAGGTGCTGTGTATTATATGCATTCCGATGTTTCATGGGGAATGTATCTTGGATTAGCTCTTTTAATTTACGGTGCATATATGTGGTTCAGAGATGTGGTCATTGAAGCAGAACATCAAGGTCATCATACGCCTGTGGTCCAAATTCACCATCGTTATGGAATGACTTTATTTATTGCGTCTGAGGTAATGTTTTTTGTTGCTTGGTTTTGGGCTTACTTTGACGTTAGTCTTTTCCCAAATGATTTTGTAGGAAACGTATGGCCACCTAAAGATATTGTGACTTTTGATCCTTGGGATATACCTTTAATAAACACATTAGTTTTACTGTTATCAGGTACAACAGTTACTTGGTCCCACCATTCATTATTAGAAGGTGATAGAAAAGGTTTCATACAAGGATTGGTGCTCACAGTAATTCTTGGAGCATTTTTTACAGCACTTCAAGCATATGAATATCATCATGCTACATTTGCCTTTTCAGATCATATTTATGGTTCTGTTTTTTACATGGCAACAGGCTTTCATGGTTTTCATGTTATAGTTGGAACAATTTTTTTAGCAGTATGCTTATGGAGAGGAAAATTAGGTCATTTTACCAAAGACCATCATTTTGGTTTTGAAGCAGCTGCGTGGTATTGGCATTTTGTCGACGTCGTTTGGTTATTTTTGTTCGCTGCAATATATATTTGGGGAAGTTAATTTGATCCTTGAAACATAAGTTTTTATTTTCTGTCTTTATAATTTTCTTTATTTTTGTTTTTGTTGGACTAGGTACATGGCAAATTATCCGTCTAAATTGGAAAAATAATTTGATTTTAGAGATTGAAAATTCATTAAAAAATTTTCCAGTAGAATTAGCTCAATCAAACAAAGAAAATTTTCTTAGAATTAAAACTTCGGGATCTATAGATTTTGATAAACAAATTTATTTATACAATTTAAATGACTCTGGTATTCCTGGGTTTGAGGTGATAAATCCACTTACAATTGGGGATGAACATTTCTTAATAAATAGAGGCTGGATACCATTTGAAAAGAAAGGTACTAAAGAAATAAATGTATTTGATCAAAAAAATATTATTGGAACATTAAAATTACAAAATAGAAAAAATATCTTTAAGCCAGATAATGATTTAGATGAAAATTACTGGTTTAGTTTAAATAGAGAGGATATCTTAAAATTCACAGGAAAAAATTTTTCAAAATATATTATTTATTTAGATGGAAATTATCAGCTCCCTAGGCCGAAAAAAATTACTGCAAATATTTCTAATAATCATCAAAAATACGCTATTACTTGGTTTTCATTAGCGCTTTCAATTCTTTTGCTATATTTATATTTTAGAAAAAAAAATTATTAAATGAATTACATAAGCACAAGAAATAATAAAAAAAATTTTACGTTTAAAGATGTTTTCCTCAAAGGTCTAGCGGATGATGGAGGACTTTTTGTTCCTAAATCAATTAGACAATTTAAAAAAGAAGAATTAGACGATCTCAAAAGTCTTAGTTACAATGATTTAGCTACTGAAATAATTTATCCATTTATAGGAGATTTCATGTCTAAAGATGACCTAATCTCTTTGATTTCAAAATCGTACTCTAATTTTAGATCTAATAATGTTGTAAAAATCTCTAATCTAGGAAATCTGAAAGTTTTAGAACTATTTCATGGTCCTACACTTGCTTTTAAAGATATTGCCATGCAATTAATAGGTAATTTTTATCAATATCATTTAGGCCAAGATCAGAAAAAAATTAACATAATAGTGGCAACTTCTGGTGACACTGGTGCAGCTGCAATAGATGCTTTAAAAGGAAAAAGTAATTTAAATGTTTTTGTATTGCACCCAAATAATAAAATTTCACCTGTGCAAAGAAAGTTAATGACAATACATGAAGAGAGCAATGTATTTAATATTGCAGTAGAGGGTAACTTTGATGACTGTCAAAATTTAGTAAAAGCAATGTTCAATGACGAAAAATTTTCAAAATCGATTAATATGTCAGGTGTAAATTCAATTAATTGGGCAAGAATTATTGCTCAATCGGTGTATTATTTTTACGCTTTCTTTAAAGTTGGAAATGGTAAGCCTTTATCTTTTTCTGTTCCAACAGGAAACTTTGGTGATATTTATGCTGGTTATTTAGCAAAAAAATTAGGTCTTCCAATTGATAAGCTAATAGTAGCTACAAATAAAAATGATATACTTCATAGAGCCATATCAGGCGGTGACTATAGTCAAAAGAAAGTTGAGGAAACAAATACGCCAAGTATGGATATACAAATAGCAAGTAATTTTGAAAGACTTTTATATGATGTAAAAGACTGTAACTCAGAAGTTACAAAAGATGTAATGACCGAAATAAAAAATAATACTTATAAAATTGATAAAAACGATTTAGATAAAATAAAAAAAAATTTTGTATCTGAGATGCTTGATGAAAACGAAACTGTTGAAATGATAAAGACAATTAATGATGAGCATCAGATGGTAGTTGATCCCCATACAGCAGTAGGTATTGGAGCTGTAAGAAAATTAGGATTGGAAAAAAATTGCGTTGTATTATCAACCGCACACCCGTGCAAGTTTCCAAAAGCAATAGAAGATGCAATATCAAAAACTGAAAATTTACCAGAAAGTCTTAAATATGTTAACGATAGAAAAGAAAAATTTGAACTTATTTCAAATGATATTGAAAATGTAAAAAAATATGTAATGAATTCGATATGAAACTTAAAATAAATGATCAAATACCAGATACGGAGATTTTTCAATTGATTGATGGAGAGCCTAAAAAAAGGAGCTTAAGAGAAATCATAGGTAATGGAAAAATTGTTTTGTTTGGTTTACCTGGGGCATTTACATCAACTTGCTCGAAACTTCATCTGCCAGGTTTCGTAGCAAATGTAGACAAAATTAAAGCAAAAGGAGTAGAAAATATATTTTGTTTATCAGTAAATGATCCTTATGTGATGAATGGCTGGGGAGAGATAAATAATACTGGAGACAATATAAAAATGTTATCCGATCCATATTTGTTTTTCACGAAAGCAATCGGTGCAGAAGTCGATCGGAATGCAAAAGGAATGGGAATTAGATCAAATCGATATTTAATGGTGATTGAAAATTTCACAATTGTTAATATTCATGTTGAAAAAGAAACCAAAGAATGCGGTTTAACATCAGCAGAAAATTTATTAAACAATCTATTATAAGTTTACAGCACCTCTAGCAAGTAAATCCACTTCGTTATTTAATTTATCAGTTGAATGTGCTTTTACCCAATTCCAACTTATTTCAAACTCATTATTAAGTAGATCTAATTCTGTCCAAAGTTCTTTATTACTTACTTCTTTTTTGTTTGCGGTTTTCCATCCATTTTTTTTCCAATTATATATCCATTCTGTTATTCCAGACTTTACATATTTAGAGTCTGTAAAAATTTGAACTTTACTTCCTTTTGGAATTTTCTTAAGAGCCTCTATAGGCGCTAATAATTCCATCTGATTGTTAGTAGTATCCTTTTTATTCCCTTTAATTTCAGTTTTTTTTCCATCGTTTAATATTATTGCTGCCCAGCCACCTTTGCCTGGATTACCAATGCATGAACCATCAGTGTATATTTTAATCATTAATTCAAATAATCTTTGTAAGTTTTTAAATTGTTATGTATTACAAGCTTTTGATAATACTCTCTTGGATCTTTTATTTTTATTAATGCGGTCTTTGGAGTGTTTGAATAATCATAAAGTCTCGTCATAAAATATCTAATTGCAGCACCACGACATAAAATATTTAATGATTTTTTCTCTATTATCGAGATTTTTCTGACTTTTTCATAACCTTTTATTAAATTTTTGACTTTCTTTTTGTTCAACACAAACTTTGATTCTTTTTTATCAAAACATAGTGCATTTACACAAATTGCGATTTCATACATGAAATAGTCATTAGCTGCAAAATAAAAATCGATTACCCCTGATAATCTGCTATTTTTAAAAAAGATATTGTCGATAAACAAATCTCCATGAATTACCCCCTTTGGTAAATTTTTAGGCCATTTAGTTTTAATATCCTTAAAATTATTTTTTAAAAATTTTTCTATATTAGTAAATTTTTTGGACTTAAATCTTATACTTTTCAGTAATGGATTTAGATTTCTAACACCCATAGAGTTTTTTCTAGTAAGATTAATTTTTTTTGTAGATTGATGCATTTCAGCAATCATTTCGCCAATGTCATGACAGTTTTTAAAATTAAGTGATTTTTTATCTTTTCCTTTGAGAAATGAAACTATGCATGCAGCCTTATTTTTTAAATTAATTAAATACCCACCATCTTTTTTTATTTGTGGTTTTGGGCAATTTATTTTTGATTTATTTAATTTATCCATCAAATTCATAAAAAAAGGCAATTCTTTTTTTGCTACTCTTTTTTCGAAAATTGTTAGTATAAATTTTTTACTCTTTGATTTTAGTAAATAGTTTGTATTCTCAATTCCTTGTTTTATACCTTTGAATTCTAAAATTTTTTCTATATCAAATTTTCTATTAATATAAGAAATATCTTTTTTACTTATTTTCGTATAAACAGCCATTTTAGTTTAATTTTTTTGGCGCTTTGAAAACAACGTTTTCTTTAATTATTTCTACTTCATCTATACTGACTGTAAATTTATTTTTAAGCTCATTTATAAAATTATCGACTAAAATTTCAGGTGCAGAAGCCCCAGAGGAAATACCAATTATGTTTGAATCTTTAATTAAATCGAATGGTATTTCACTTTGTGAATGAATTAACAGTGAATTAGAGCAACCAGATTTTTTTGCAACTTCAACCAATCTTACTGAATTAGATGAATTTCTACTGCCAATTACAAAAAATAAATCACATTTTTTTGCAATATTTTTGACAGCCATTTGTCTATTTGTTGTGGCGTAACAAATGTCTTCTTTCATTGGTTCTTTTATATTAGGAAATCTATCTTTTAAAATTTGAATTATATCTTTTGTATCATCTACTGAAAGCGTTGTTTGAGTAACATATGATATTTTTTTATTGTTTTGAGGTTTATATTTTTTGGCCTCATCCTCATTTTGAACAAGATCAATTGATCCTTCTGGTAATTGACCCATAGTACCGATTACTTCAGGATGATTTTGATGTCCTATCAAAATTAAATGATACCCAGCCTTATGTAAATTTTCCGCTTCTCTATGTACTTTGGATACCAACGGACATGTAGCATCTATATAAGTCATATTATAGTTTTTAGCATCTTCTGGTATTTTTTTTGGGACACCATGTGCTGAAAAAATAACTGGTCTTTTTCTATCCTTTATCTCCTCGAGTTCTTCAACAAAGATGGCACCCTTATTTTTTAAATCGTCTACTACATATTTATTATGCACAATTTCATGGCGAACATAAACTGGGGCACCAAATTTTTTGATTGATTTTTCTACAATTTCTATAGCTCTCTCAACACCTGCACAAAATCCTCTTGGTGCAGAAAGTAATATTTTTAAATGTTTATTTTTCATTTTTTTCAATCAAATACTCAAGCAATATATGTGGAAAGGTCAAAGACGCCAAACCTATAAATATAATTTTAAGAATTGCACTTTCAAAATTGTAATTGTTATTTAGTAAATAAAGGCCAATTACACAAAAAATAGCTGTGATAATTGTTAAAGTTAAAGCCTTTTTTACAAAGATTTTAAATCCATTACCAAGGTCATCTTCGTCTAATTCAGACATTAATGAGATACTATGTCTTACAGAGTGTAAAAAGCAGAAATAAATTGTAAAAGCTACTAATGGAGAAAAATAATAATTTATTATTATAATTGAAAAATAATCTAAAAATATTGTGAATTTCTTTAGTTCAAAATTTTTCGTAAATAGTAGAATGTTTGCTAAAGTTGATAGAATAATACAATATAAAAATATCTTTTTAGACTCTATTAAATCTAAAAAATTATAGAAATTTTCATTTTCAATAAACAGCAATTTGAATATTGAAATTGTCTCATCGAAATGGAAATATATTGGTGCACAAACTATTAAGGAACCTTTTAACAAAAATAAAAATTGATTGTAATAAGAGTTTTCAACTATTAAAAATTGAGTGTCTTCTTTTCCAAAATGATATGAGGCAACCATTAAAAAAATGATTAAAGAAACATATGGCATGAGTATCCATAAAATTATAACTATAATAGCTATTAAAATATATGCTAAGTAAAAAATATAAAATTTTTTAACTTTAAAAATTTGAAAAAGTTTTTTTCCTTTTAAATTGTCAAGTGATCCATGAGATATACCAATACTTAAAATTAATAACAAACAAATAAATGGTGAAATTGTCAAAGTGTTAAACTTAATAGCTATCAATGAAAAAATATTACAAACTAAAAAAAAAATGAAAGAATGATTGAAATTTATTTTTTTTGACCTGTTATTCATTTTAAATTCTTCTAATAAAATAATGCTTTAATAAAAGTCAATTTAGGCATTCTTAAAATAATAGACAAATCCTCGAAAAAATTGCTTTTATTGGACAGAAAGTTTATAACAGTCTTTGGTGAAGCCTTAAACATTTTAAAGAATATATCGGACATTTTTTCTGGATGTTTTTCAAGAACTCTTAAAAATATTTCATCTAAAAATTGATATTTAGTGCTTATTTTATATTTTTTAACAGTAGCAATATTTTCAATATTTTCTCTAATATATTTACTATGTTCTTGAATATTAAGAAAAGTATAACCTGTGCTTAATCTAGTCATACCACCAGCAGTTCCAATATTTATTTTATTTTTTTCATTCTTATCGATTGGGTAAAATAAAGGTATTGCCCCTTCCTCTTTATAAATTATCTTATAATCTTTCAAATTAAGATGATTTTCAATGTAATCTTTTATCTGTTTGTCGTAATCTTTTTGAGAATTGTCGTTAATTTTAGACAACCAAGTGGTTTCAACTAAAGCAGTATTTTTTGAGTAGGGTAAGGTATAAAAAAAATGAACACTTTCTCTTTGATCACAATCAAAATCCATAAGGTTAAAAATTTCATCATCAAAAAAATTATTTTTAGTTTCGATTTCCACTCCACAAAAATGTTGCCAAAGATTTCGATAATCTTTTTTAATGAAAGGTACGCTATTAAAAACAAAAGAATTTTTTAAACTAATTTCACTGATACTTTTAAAGTAGGAAATATTTTTATTTTCATTTAGTTTGTTATTAATTTTTTTATAGAATAAACCACTGTCAATACTTTGATATGGAGAACTTTTACACTGCAAATAGTTAGTTTTTTTAGGAATATTTATTGAAAAATTTTCCCAATTTTTTTTTACACAATCATCAAAATTATGAGATGTTACTTTCCAAAAAGACCAAGTTTTGTCTCTTTTGTATTCATCTCTTGGCTCTATGATCGCCAAAGTTTTATCTTTAAGCTTTTCATGAATTTCCAATTCATATGCTAAAGATAAACCAGCACAGCCTCCGCCAATAATGACATAGTCAAATTCTTTCATCTAGATTTATTTCTTCATTAATTAAAAAATGATCATGTTGAATCTGATCTTCTTTAATACTGGTTAAAGATAACTTTATAAGGTCAAAAATTGCAAAAATAGTCTCTACACTCTTTTCAATATTGGATACATAAATTTTTCCAGAATTTTTATAATTTTCAAACGTTTTTTTATTTAGAATATTATAGCCTATTTTTCGGTAGATCCTTCTTGCGACTAAAATTGAAAATCTAAAACTTATTGGAATGTCTTTTATAGAATAAAAGGAATTCTTATAAAAGGTATCTGCAAGATCAATAGTCGATGTAATTTCCTCGAAATTTTTATTTATATAAAATCTATTTATTTTTGAATCTTCAATTACATCTCTTGATATATTTGTAAGTTGCATTGCGATACCGAGATCAATAGCTGACTTAAGTGAGCTTTTTTTATTAACTTTTAAAATTTTTGCCATCATTAATCCAACAGTTCCAGCAACTCTGTAAGAATAAATTAAAAGGTCTTTTTTTGAATTTAATATCACCTTATCTTTTATATCTGAATTTATACCATCTAATAGATCTTCGATAATTTTTACTGAAATTTTAAATTCATCAATAAGGTCCCACATATTTTTAACAATTTGATTATCAAAATTCTTTTGAACAAAATCTTTTTTAAATTGTTTGAATTTAATTTCTTTAACTTCTAATTTTTCTTTATCGTCTGCAATATTGTCAGCAACTCTACAAAAATCATACAACGCAGAGCATTTTTTATATGTTTTTTTAGGTAAAAAAAAACCTGCCCAATTAAAAGATTTTGCATAAACTGATAAGTAATTTTTATCAGACATCATAAAATCTTTTCTAATACCTTTGCTGACGAAAGCACTCCAGGTACACCTGCTCCAGGATGGGTTCCTGCACCAACGAAATAAAGTCCTTTGTATATCTCAGACTTATTGTGAAATCTAAAATATGCAGATTGAGAAAATTTTGGTTGGATTGAAAAACCTGAACCATATTTTGTATTTAAATCTCTTTCAAAGTAATCAGGGGTTAAATAAAAATCTTCTAAAATATTATTTTTGAGATCTGGCATTAAATCATTTTGCATTTTATCAATAACCAAATTTTTCATTTTTTCTCCCTCAACAGACCAGTCAATTTTTGATTGATTATTTGGCACAGGGACTAAAACATAAAAGCAATCGTTACCTTCGGGAGCCATAGTTTTATCGGTTGCAGAGGGTCTGTGAAGATAATAACTAATATCGTCGTTCAATTTTTTGTTATTGAAAATATCATCTAGATGTTCTTTATATTTGTTTCCAAACTTAATAGTATGGTGCTCAACATTATCGTATTTTTTTTTGGTACCAAAGTAATAGACAAATAATCCCATTGAATATTCCATTCGGTTTTTTTTCCATCTAAAAAGAAATGAATTACCTGTATTCCCATTTAACATTTTCTCGTAAACAGCAGGAGGATCAGCATTACAAATTACATTGTTAGTCTCTATTATTGTTTGATCATCTAATTGGACGCCAGTAATTTTTTTTTTGTTTGAAATAATTTTGGTAACTTCGTGACCTTTAATTATTTTAACCCCGACTTCATCCATTAATTTTTCAAAACCTTTGATTATATTTCCCGTTCCGCCCATTGAGTAATGAATACCCCATTTTTTTTCTAGGTATAAGATTAATCCATAAATTGAAGTTGTAGTAAAAGGATTTCCTCCAACTAATAATGGGTGCATACTAAGCATTCTCCTTAATTTTTCATTTTCTATATATGAGGAGACTAAAGAATAAACAGATTTATAACTTTTTAGTTTTAGTAGTGCTGGCAATTGCTGCATCATTACAAATGGTTTATCAAAGGGTATATCAGCGAGCTCCATGAAACCTTTATCAAAAATTTTTTTTGTAAAATTGACTAATTTTTCATAACCCTTAACATCTTTTTCATTTATCTCTTTTATTTGTTTTTTCATTTCTAGCTCGTCCCCAGAGTAATTAAATTTTGATTTATCTTCGAAAATGAATTGATACCAAACTTTTAGTGGAGTGAGTTTTATATAATCTTCTGGTTTTTTTTGAAATAATTCAAATAATTCATTTATCAAATATGGAGCAGTTATTACTGTTGGTCCACCATCGTAAATGAAGCCATTTTTTTGAAATACTCTAGCTCTTCCTCCAAGATCTTGATGTTTTTCGATTAAAGTAACTTTATGCCCTTTAGCTTTAAGACGTAAAGCTGCAGCTATTCCTCCAAATCCTGAGCCTATAACAATGGAATTCATCTATATAACTTATAGTCTTTTTTGTAAAATTGTAAGAGTATTATGAGTTGATTTTTTTTAACTCTTCTTTTGTTTCATCTAAATTTTTTTGAAACAAGTTATCAAGTTTGGACTTATCAACCGATGTTGTAATTATCTTTTTAACTGAATCTACCGCAACTTTAATTGAAGCATCTTTTATTTCTTTTATTGCCGCGTCTTTCATTTGATTGATCTTATTTTCTGTTGAATTTTTTTTAATTTCTGAAGATTTATGAAATTTATCGTTTAATTCAATAATAAGATTATCACTGTCTTTTTTCGCTTGTGCCAATATTTCCTTACTAACTGATTGAGCTGTATCGAGTTTTTTTTGAGCATTATCCAATAAAGTTTTAGCTTCTGTTCTAAGTTTTTCACTTTCATCAATCTCATTTTTGATATCTGAAATTAATTTGTTTAGTATTTCATTTACTTTCTGTGGAACCTTAAGATATATTAAGCCTCCAATGAAAATAATAAACGATACAGCTACCCAAAATGTTGCATCAATTGCCATAATATTTATCCCCGTTTCTTTTAGATAAATCATCAACGATTGCGGAAATACTACTATTATTAACTTCCGTACCGATTAATTTCACTAGTAACTCTGAAGTGGTTTCGATTGCAATTTTATTAATTTTCTCTGAAGCACCTTTTCTTAATAAATTTATCTCTTGCTCAACTTTCTTTATTTCCTTATCAATTTGTTTATCTAAAGTTTCCTTTTTTGCATTTATTTCTTTGACCACATTTTCTCTAGCTTCTTTAAAAATGTTATTAGCTTCTAATTTACTTTTTGAAATAATATCATCGTACTCTTTAAGCTTGGCTTCACTACTTTCTCTCTGTTTTTCTGCTGCCTCAATGTTTTCTTGTATTTGCGATTTTCTTAATTCAAGGTTTACACTTATCTTAGGTAGTATCAGTTTAGATAATACAATGTACAGAATACCAAAAGTAAGTGTTAACCAAAAAATTTGTGAAATCCAAAATTCTGGATTTAATTGAGGCATACCTCCACTTTCAGCTGCAAAAACCTCTTTTAAAAAAAAGAGATTAAAAAATATTAACTGAAAAAATATTTTTTTAATCATATATTTAAAATGCAAAAAGAATGATTAACGCAACAACCAACCCAAACAACCCAGTTGCCTCTGCTAGGGCAAACCCTAAAAGCAAATTAGGAAACTGTTTCTGAGCCGCAGATGGGTTTCTCATCGCACCTGATAGATAATTACCAAAAATAATACCTATACCAACACCGGCACCAGCTAGGGCTATAGCCGCTAAACCTGCTCCGATCATTTTTGCTGCTTCTAATTCCATTATATCCTCCTCTGTTAATTAATGGTGTAAGTTTAATGCATCATTCAAATAGATGCAGGTTAAAATTGCAAAAACATATGCTTGAAGAAAAGCAACTAATATCTCCAGGCCAGTTAAAGCAACCGAAAAACTCAGTGGAAGCCATCCACCGACTACCCCAAGACTTATTACAAAGCCTCCGAATACTTTCATCATTGTGTGACCCGCCATCATGTTAGCAAAGAGCCTGACGGATAAACTGATAGGTCTACTTAAATATGAGATAATCTCAATAACTACAATTAACGGTAATAGGACTATAGGAACCCCACTCGGTACAAATAATTTAAGATAGCCTATACCGTGTTTTATAAAACCAATTATTGTTACACCAATAAAAACAAAAGCTGCTAACACAAAAGTAACAATAATATGACTTGTGACTGTAAAGGTGTAAGGAATCATGCCAAATATGTTACAAAAAAGGACAAACATAAATAAAGAGAATATAAAAGAAAAATAAGGTTTAGCTTTAGAGCCTGCCGTGTCACTAATCATTTTTGAAACAAATGTATAGCTTAATTCAGCTAACAACTGAATTTTGTTTGGTAGTAATGAATTTTTTTTTGATCCAAGGTTAAATATGACCAAAATAGCTAGCGAACTAATGACCATAAACAAACTGGCGTTTGTAAATGAAATGTCAAAAGCACCTAACTTAATTTCAGGACCAATTCTATAGACTTCGAATTGTGTCATTGGATTTGCAGCCATATATTTTTCGTTCTATTTTTGCATTTTCTTTGCAGATTTAATTACATTCATTATTCCTGCAATTACACCTACAAAAAAAAATATTAAAATTAACCAGGGTTTAGTACCAAAGGTCTTGTCTAAAATAAACCCAATAATTGTCCCTACAACTACTGCAGAAACTAGCTCAGTGCTTAGTTTAAAAGCTTTACCAATTGGAGAGGGATTATGTTTTTTCTTATTTTCTCTCTCAAAAGCCTTTTTTTTTGCAATTTCTAAGCGAGTTTTAAATGGATCTTTAGACATTTGAAATCAGCTTTATTAAGCAACCATACTTTCTGCTTTTTGAAGATCAACAGCTACAAGTTGGCTAATACCTTTCTCGGGCATTGTAACTCCATATAGTCTGTTCATTTTAGACATTGTTAAAGCATGGTGAGTAACAATTATAAATTTCGTATCAGTTATTTTTGTAAGTTCATCAAGCAAACTACAAAATCTTGTGACATTCGCATCATCAAGAGGTGCATCCACTTCATCTAATACACAAATTGGAGATGGATTAGTTAGGAAAACGGCAAAAATTAATGAAAGCGCGGTAAGCGCCTGTTCTCCACCCGATAATAAAGTTATTGATTGGAGACGTTTACCAGGAGGACTCACCAACATCTCTAGTCCTGCCTCTAGTGGATCATCAGCATCTACTAATTCAAGTTTGGCGCTTCCACCATTAAATAGTTTTGTGTAAACCTCGTTAAATTTTCTATCAACTTTATCAAAAGCCTCAATTAATCTTTCTCTTCCTTTTTGATTAAGTTCATTGATACTTTCTTTTAATTTTACTATTGCTGTAACCAAATCGACCCGATCGCTCTCCATTTTTTTAATTTCAGTTTCATACTTATTTGTTTCTTCATCTGCTTTTAAGTTCACCGAACCTAGTTTTTCTCTTTCTTGTTTTTTTTTGTCTAGCAAGTCCTCTTGATTTACAGCATCGGGTAGTTCCTCAACTCCAAAAAGATTTGAATTTTCTAAAATATTTTCTTCAGATAAATTTAATTCAGAATTAATTCTATCAATTAAATCATTTTTTCTCTTTTTCAGTCCCTCAACTGTTGCACCCGAACTTGCTTTTCTCTCTCTAATCTGAATTGATTGCTCTTGGATTTCATTCAATTGTAATCTTAAATTTTCTATCTTTTCATCTGTTGAATTAATAATTTCCTCATTTTCTTTTTTTTCTTCTTCAGAAATTCTTAACCCTTCAGTTATTTGACCTTTTTTTTCTGCCTGTAATTTTGGTTGATTATCTAATTTACTTAATTGATCATTTAATTTACTTCTTCTTTCGGTAAGCTGGGAAACCATTTTTTCAGAATTTAATAATAGGTTTTTCCAACTTTCTATCTCTGTATCAATTATTTTAATTCTTTCATTTCTCTTTACAGACTCTTTTTTTATATTTTCATTTTTACTATAACTCCCAGCATATGCTTCGATTAATAGCTTACAATTATCAAGTGCTGAAATAGCTTCTTGATTTTTTTGTGAATTAATAAGTTCTTTAACTTTTTCAATTTCACTTTGTAATTTATCTTTAGAGGTGTTCAAATCATTATCAGACTGTTTTTCAGTGTCATAATATTTGGAGTCAATTT
>CABYYA010000014.1 GCA_902523125.1 uncultured Pelagibacteraceae bacterium
TGCGGTACTTAATTATGACATTGAGGAAACAATACAAAAAGAAACTGTTCTTATAACTGTTACCTTACAAGGATACATAAAAAGAGGATCACTCAAAACTGTAAAAATTCAAAAAAGAGGAGGTAAAGGTAAAACTGGTATCACGACTAGAAATGAAGACTCTGTAGTTCAAACTCTATCAGTTAATACTCATACCTCTGTTCTATTTTTTTCTACTGAAGGTCTTGTTTATAAAGTAAAAGCATGGAAAATTCCTGAAGGTTCAGCATCATCAAAAGGCAAATCCTTATTCAATATTTTGCCACTTAAAAATCATCAATCAATAAGTTCAATTATGCCATTTCCTGAAAGTGATGAGGATTCAGGTAAATATCAAATAGTTTTTGCAACATCACAAGGTAAGGTTAGAAAAAATAGTTTAGAAGATTTCGCTTCAATTAATACATCTGGAAAAATAGCAATGAAACTAGATATTAATGATAAAATAATTGGAGTTAAGATTTGTAAAGATGATCAAGATATAATCTTAAGTACAAAATATGGAAAGTGTATTAGATTTGAGTCTAAAAAGTTAAGAATATTTAAAGGAAGATCGTCAAAAGGTATAAAGGGTATAGAATTAGCATCTAATGATGAAATTGTCTCTTTATCAATTATTGATAATAATAAGTTAAGGAAAAATGGAAAAAATACAAAAGATGATAAGTCTGAATTAGCAGCGAAACAAAAATTTATTTTATCTATTAGTGAAAATGGCTTTGGCAAAAAAACCTCTCATTATGACTACAGAACAACAAATAGAGGTGGTAAAGGAATTATTGGAATAATTAATTCACCGAGAAATGGGAATATTGCATCATCGTTTCCTGTATATGAGGGAGACGAAATTATGATTTCTACAAACAAGGGTAGAGTGATAAGGTTAGCTGTTAAAGAAATTAGAACAGCTGGAAGAAACACACAAGGAGTAAGAATAATTAAGTTATCTGGTGATGAAAAAGTTGTTTCAGCAATTAAAATTGATGATAATTTGATATAATGTCTAAGACAGCTATCTATCCAGGCACTTTTGATCCAATTACTTTTGGTCATATAGATGTAATCAAAAAGGCATTAAAATTTTTTGATAAAGTTGTTATAGCTGTATCAGATTTTGAATACGAGTTTCAACTTGCTGGTATGAATAGAAAATTGAATAATAATATTGAAACTTTATTTTTAATGTCAGATGTTGAAAATCAAATTATTTCTTCAAAATTTGTTAAAGAAATCATTAAACTTAATGGAGATATAAAAAAATTTACAACTAAGAGCACTATTAAAGCTTTGAAAAATAAATATGAATAAACTTTTTATAAAGATATTAATTATTTTTTTATTTACAATTAATCAATCGTTAACAGAGGAGAATATAATGATTTTAAAATTAAAAGATGGTGATGTCAAGATAGAATTATTTTCAGATACAGCACCTAAACATGTCAAAAGAATAAAAGAATTGGCTGATGCTGGTAAATATGACAATGTAGTCTTTCATAGAGTTATTGACGGCTTTATGGCACAAACAGGTGATGTTAAATTTGGTAACTCAAATTCAGATGAATTTGACTTAAGGAGAGCTGGAATGGGTGGATCAGATTTGCCTGACCTTGAACAAGAATTTAGTAATCTTCCTCATGATCGAGGTACATTGTCTATGGCTAGATCGTCAGATCCTAATAGTGCTAATAGTCAATTTTTTATTTGTTTTAAACCAGCACCATTTCTTGATAATCAATATACTGTCTTTGGAAAAGTTATCGAAGGAATGGAATTTGTTGATAAGATCAAAAGAGGAGATGAAAATAATAATGGTGCAGTAACAGATCCTGATAAAATTATTAGTTTCAAATCTTTATAATATTTAATTTCAATTGAAAAAATTTGAATTTAAAGTTTTAAAAAAAAATAAGTTTGCAAGACGTGGCTTAATTAAAACTCATAGAGGTAAAATTGAAACACCAGTTTTTATGCCTGTGGGAACTCAAGCTACAGTAAAAGCTTGCACAATAGATGATATAAAAAAAACTGGTTCTCAAATTATTCTATCAAATACTTATCATTTAATGATACGACCAGGCATTAAAAGAATTGAGGATGCGGGTGGACTTCACAAATTTATGAATTGTGATTTACCAATTCTTACAGATTCTGGTGGCTTTCAAGTTATGTCTTTATCAAAGTTAAATATAATAGATAAAGAAAAAGGTGCAATTTTTAATTCACATATTGATGGAAAAAAATTTTATCTTAGTCCAGAGGAAAGTATAAAAATTCAATTAGGACTTAATTCAGATATTGTAATGGTTATGGATGAGTGTCCAAAAAAAACAAATGACTATCAAACTATAGATAAATCTATGAATTTGTCTTTGTATTGGGCAGAAAGATCTAAGAAAGCTTTTGGGCAAAACCCTCACAAAGCTTTATTTGGCATTGTACAAGGAGGTTTATTTAAAGATTTGAGACAAAAATCCTTAAAAGGACTTTTGGAAATTGGATTTGATGGTTATGCATTAGGCGGTCTAGCTGTAGGAGAAACTCAAGATGAAATGTTCACAGTTTTAGACGACATTAAGGAACATTTACCCGATGATAAACCTCACTATTTAATGGGCGTTGGTACTCCAAATGATATCTTGGGTGCTGTTAAAAGAGGTGTTGATATGTTTGATTGTGTTCTTCCAACTAGATCAGGAAGAACTGGACTTGCTTTTACTTGGCAGGGAAGAGTAAATATTAAAAATAACAAATACCAAAATGATAATAATCCTCTAGATCCAGAGTGTAAAAATCTAAATTTGAATAAATATTCAAAAAATTATCTAAATCACTTGTTTAATACAAATGAGATACTTGGATCAATGTTATTGACATTAAACAATATAAATTTCTATCAAGAATTAATGAGAGCGATTAGAGAAAACATCCAAAATGACACATTTGATACTTTTCATGATAAATACATAGATAAGTTGTAAATAGTTGATTTTTTTTTTTAAATTCGTGTTTGAAATATTTAGATTATTCTATATATAGACTTCATTCTAAAGTGAATATGGGCCGTTAGCTCAGTTGGTAGAGCAATTCCCTTTTAAGGAATGGGTCGATGGTTCGAGTCCATCACGGCTCACCATTAAACTTTTCATTTAATGGCATAAAATCTCTATTCTTTTATCTCTTAAATATCTTTTATAAAAGGTGTACGTTAAGGGTTCAGATCTATATTATTAAATATGAATATTGAAGATGTTAAAGATAATTTAAAAAAAAAAAATTATAAAAAAGCACTTATTGGCATTGAAAAAATATTAATTGAAAATCCAAATTTGGAACAAAATGTTAATTTAAAAGGGGTAATACTTGCAAATTTAGATCGAGTAATTGAAGCAAGAGAATGTTGGTTTAATGCTATTAAAATTAATAGTTCTTATTTTGATCCAATCTACAATTTAGGAGACTCATATTTAAAAAAAAAAAATCATGACGAAGCCTTAAAATATTTTACAAAAGCTTCAGAACTTCAGCCAAAAAATTTTATAGTACATTTTAGAATTGGATATCTTTTTATGCAAAAACAAAATTGGGATAAAGCTTTATCATATTTTAATAAATCTATGGATTTAAATAACAAATTTCCTAATACATCTTTTAATATGGCAATTATTCTTAATTTATTAAATAAAAAAAAAGAGTCTATACAATTTTTTAAGTCTTATATAGAACTTCAACCAGATAATATAGAGGCTTATTACTCACTAGGTATTTGTTATAGAGAAATTGGTGATATTCAAATGGCAGAAAAAACATTTTTAAAAGCTCTTAAAATGAATCCAGAGTATCCATATTTAAAAGGTCAATTGCAATTTATGAAAAATCATTTGTGTGAATGGGTTAATTACAATGAAACAAAAAAAAATATTGAGAAAGACATAGCACAAAACAAAAAAGCAATAACTCCCTGGCAGGCTTTATCAGTAATAGAGTCACCTAAATTATTAAAAGATAACACAATGTTATTTATTGATAATAAAGAATTTAATAATCAAAATTTGATTGATAAAAAAAAAATTACTTTGGGTTATTTTTCTCCAGACTTTTGCGAACATGCTGTATCCAATCAATTTAAACAAATTTTAAAATTACACGATAAAAAGAAATTTGAAATTATTGGTTTTTATCTAAACTCAAAACAAGATGAAAAACTTTATGAAATGAAAACTTATTTTGATAAATTTTTTGACATAAACCAATTGACCATAAAAGATATATTAAAATTAACAAAAACACAAAAAGTAGACATAGCTATAGATTTAGCTGGTTATACCTACTCTAATAAATATCAAATATTTAATCAAAGATGTGCTCCAATACAGGTTTCCTATTTAGGGTTTGCTGGTTCAACAGGTTTAAATAATATGGATTATCTAATTGCTGATAAAAATGTAATACCGGACTCTTGTAGGAAGTTTTATACTGAAAAGATTATATATATGCCAAATACTTTTATGCCTGGAGATGACACACAAAAAATTTCAAAAAAAAAATTAAAAAGGAAAGATTTTGGTATTCCAAATAATGCTGTTATTTATTGTTGTTTTAACAAAAGCTATAAAATCACACCTGAAATTTTTAATATATGGATCAACATTTTAAATGAAGTTGAAAATAGTATTCTTTGGTTAAATATTTCAAATGATCAAACAAAGTTAAATATTATAAACTATGCCAAAAAAATGGGTTTAAACTCAAATAAAATATTTTTTACCGATAGATCAAAAAAATATGAAGATTATTTAGAAAAACATAGTCTTGCTGATATTTTTTTGGACACATTTCCTTATTCTGCTCATTCCACAGGCTATGCATCTTTAATATCAGGGGTTCCTATAGTTACATATAAATCTGAAACATTTGCAAATAATGTTTGTTCTAGCTTACTTATGGAAGCAGATTTACAAGAGTTTATTGCTAAAAATTTATTAGATTATAAAAGTTTGGCTATTGAGTTAGGTCGAGATAAAGAAAAGTTAAACAGTATTAAAAACAAACTCAAAGAAAATTTTTTAAAAAAAAGAATATTCAATTCTAAGTCATACGTCTCAGATTTGGAAAAAGCTTTTTATAAAATTTATCACTTAAAAAAAGATAATAAAATTTGTAGTGATTTGATTTTAGATTATTAAATGAGCTATTTTGTTTATCAAATTTTATGAAACTGGTGGGTATTTTATAATTATTTCATTTAACCAAGTTTGTATATTTCTGATTCTGCTATCAGATGAAGGATGAGTACTCATAAATTGAGGAGGTTCTTTACCTTTATTCGCTTCTTTCATCCTCTCCCATATTTTTTCAGTTTCTCTTATATCATAACCGGACAAGGAAGAAAAAATCATACCTAGATAATCAGCTTCGCTTTCCTGTTTTCTATTGAAAGGATTCATTATACCAATCGAAGATATTAAACCGACAGTATCCATACCAGTTGACCTATTAATTTGACTTAAAGCTCCTCCACTAAAAATATCAATAAGAGTTGTACCTGTTTGCACTAGAACTCCACGACTTGCTCTTTCAACAGAGTGTTTTGCAACAGCATGAGCAATTTCATGACCCATAACAGCCGCTAACCCATTAGTATTTTTTGTAATTTTAAGCATACCACTATAAACAGCAATTTTACCTCCTGGCATACACCAAGCATTTTTAACTTTATCATTATCAATTAAAATATATTCCCACCTAAAATTGTCAGTTGGATCTGGTAGATTTGATTTATCAAAATAAACTGATATTGCATCTTCCATTTTTTTTCCAATTTCTTTTATTTCATTAATGGATTTTGTATCTTTGATTAATTTTTCTTTTTCTTTTACTTTTTCATAAATTTGAGCAGCCTGAGAATTTAATTTTGCTTCGGGGATCAGCTTTAATTGTTTTCTTTCTGTAATGGGAGCGGTTGTACAAGAGTTAATTACAAAACCACAACAACCACAACCTACATAAGTTAAAAATTTTCTTCTATTCATTTTGTAAGACATTGATATTATATATAATAATGAATCTAAATAATAAAATATTATTAATATTATTCATAATAGCAATAGCTTTTGTGATATTTTCGAGTTTTAGATAATGGCAAAACAGAAGAAAAAAAAATCAATTAGTTTAATTCTTAGAAATTATTTTATTACTGGTGTAGTAGTTTTAATACCTATTGGTTTCACTTTATATCTAAGTAAAATATTAATTGGAATTTCATCTAAAGTAATTCCAGAAAATATAAATCCAAATAGCTATCTACCATTTGAAATTCCTGGATTAGAAATAATACTTTCAGTAATTTTTATAACCATCGTTGGAGGTTTATCTCTATCTTTTTTGGGTAAACGAATTCTTAAACTTATCGATGACTTATTCAAAAGAATTCCAGTTTTAAGAACAATTTACTCTGCAATAGTTCAAATGACAGAGACATTTTCTAACAAAGACCAGAACGATAAAAAAAGTGTTGTTTTAATTGAGTATCCTAGAAAAGGTGTTTGGGCAGTTGGCTTTGCAACAAAAGAAAATAAAGGTGAGATGGCTGAAAAAACTAATAAGAAGTTAATTAACGTTTTTGTTCCAACAACACCAAACCCCACAAGTGGTTTCTTACTTATGTTCCCAATCGAGGAAGTTATATATCTTAATATGACTTTTGAAGAAGCTTCTAAATTTATTGTATCTGCTGGAACATCTACTGGTAAGAATTAAGCAATATCATTAATTATATCAGCTCTATCATATAATTTAATTAATGGCTTGAATTTACTTATATCCTCATTATTATTTTCAATTCTTTTAATTTCTTTTTCAGCTAAAATAAAAAGATCATGATTATGAACTGGATCAGCTAACTTAAAGTTTTTAATTCCACTTTGTTTGAAACCTAAAATGTCTCCAAAGCCTCTCAATTTCATATCTTCCTCTGATATCTTAAAACCATCATTAGAGTCTTTAAGTATATTAATTCTTTTTTTTGCATTATCACTTAAATTTGACTTAAACATTAAAATGCATGATGACTCTTTACTACCTCTTCCAACTCTACCTCTCAGCTGATGTAGTTGAGATAAACCAAATTTATTTGCATTTTCAATAATTATTACATTTGCATTTGGAAAATCTATACCAACCTCAATTATAGTAGTTGAAACTAAAATCTTAAATTCATTTTTTAAGAATTTGTTTAAGATCATTTCTTTTTCGTCAGTTGTGGTTTTACCGTGAAGGAGAAAAACTTGTTTAGGAAATAATTTGTTTAAGTGTTCTGATTTTTTAACTGCAGAAGAATGATCAACTTTTTTCGATTCTTCAATTAAAGGGCACACCCAAAATATTTGATTACCTAATTTGATTTCTTTTTTTATAAATTTTATTACATCATTAACCTTATTTTCAGGTTTACTATAGGTTTTTACGGGTTTACGTATATTCGGTTTTTCACGAATAATTGAAAGATCCATATCGCCATAAATTGTCATTGTTAAGGTACGTGGGATTGGTGTAGCAGTCATCAGAAGAACATCACAATCTTTTCCAGCTTTATCAGATAATTTTTTTCTTTGATTGACTCCAAATTTATGTTGCTCATCTATTATTATTAATCCAAGTTTTTTAAATTCAACTTTTTTTTGGAAAAGTGCATGTGTTCCAAAAATTATATCAATTTGTTTATTAAATATTTTGTTGAGGATTATTTTTTTATCTTTGTAAGAAGATTTACCAGAGAGTAATTCAATTTTAGTATTTCTAGAAAATAGTTTTTTAGAAAAAAGAAAATGTTGTCTAGCTAATATTTCGGTTGGTGCCATTACTGCTACCTGGAAGCCTGAATTAATTGTATTAAATGCAGCTAATAAAGAGACAATTGTTTTTCCACTACCCACATCACCCTGAAGCAATCTAAACATTTTATTTTCAGAGCATAAATCTTTATTTATTTCACTTAATGTTTTATTTTGGTCATTTGTTAATGAGAAATTAAGCTTAGATATAATTTCATTTTGTTTTTTTATATTAAAATTTTTTTTTGTTTTTTTTATTCTTTTTATTTTTTTTCTTATTTCTGAGTTTACTAAAAATGTGGAAAAAATTTCATCATAAGCAAGTCTTTGATAAAAATTTTCTTTAAATTTACCGATATTTTCTGGTTTATGTAATTTTTTAATAGAATCATTCCAACCTATATTATTGAATTTTTTTAATATATCTTTTGAATGCCATTCTTTTATTTGAGGTAAATTATTTATTATTTGTAAAATTATCTTATTATAAATTTTTTCACTGATACCCTCAGTCAATGAATAACTGTTGTGTTTTTGTTTAATAATCGATGAGTCCTCAGAGATATATTTTGGATTTGTTAATTGATATTTATTTCTAAAATATTTGATTTTACCACTAATAGTAACTTCTTTGCCAATGGGTAATATTTTTTTGATGTAACCTTCATAACTGTTAAAAAAAACACAATCTATTTTACCAGTGTCATCTTTGCATAAAACTCTATTTGGCAGGTTTCTAACTCTTGGGAATGAATATTTAAGAGGCACTATGGTTATGGTCTGTATTTCATCTATTTTTAAATCTTTTATTTTAGATGATAAACTTCTATCAGTGTAAGATTTTGGTAATTTCCATAATAAATCAAAGATAGTATTTACCTTTTTTTTCTTTAATAAATTTGAAGTTTTAGTTCCTACACCTTTTAGTAAACTAAGATCAGACAATAAGTATTCATAATTTCTTTTCATATCTATAAACTGATATTATATTCTTATTATGACTGCTGATATAGAACAAATTAAAAAAAAGATAATTTATAGATCAAATTATCGTGGTACAAAAGAAATGGATAAACTTTTAGGTGCATTCACAAGAAAATATTTAGATCAATTAAACGAGGAAGACTTAAATCAATTAATTAAACTTTTAGAGATTGATGATAATAATCTTTACAATTTCTATAATGGTTTGAACACAGACATACAATTTGAAGAAAATAAGATCAATAATTTATTTAAAAATTTTAAATATTGAATTTTTATGGCGGAGAGACTGGGATTCGAACCCAGGAAAGAGTTGCCCCTTTGCCGGTTTTCAAGACCGGTGCTTTCAACCGCTCAGCCATCTCTCCTTGAACAAGGTTTTATTATTATAATTATTTAATTCAACCATAAAATAGTCTATTAAACGTTTATTATCTATTTCATATTTTTATGAACCAGCATTTTAATAAAGGATTAATACTTACATCTTTAGGATCTTTTTGGTGGGGTTTTATTGGTGTTATATATTTTGAATATGTTGCTTTTATAGGACATGTTGAATTAGTTGTGCATAGATGTTTGTGGACTGCTGTTATGTTAGTCATGACTACCCTTTTTTTAAAAAAATGGAAACTTTTTATTAAAAGTATTTCAAATAAAAAAAATCTTTTTTATCTTTTTATCTCGGGTTCATTAATATTCATTAATTGGGCTATTTGGATTTATGCTGTAGCTACTGAAAGAATAATAGACGCTAGTTTTGGTTACTTCATTATGCCAATTATAAGTGTTTTATTGGGATACATTTTCTTTAGAGAAAAATTGAATAAAAAAAGAATTTTTTCAATTTTATTAGTAATCATTTCTATTTTGATTATGATTTTTCTAAATATAAAAACACTTCCATGGGTTGGTATAATTGTAGCTTTGAGTTGGGCATTTTATAATTTAGTGAGAAAAAAAATTGATATAGAAACTGATATAGGACTTTTAATAGAGAGTTTATATATTTTTCCTTTTGCACTTATTGTCTTTTACTTAGTCTTTGATAAGGGATTGAATGACTTTAGTTTGTCTAACCCAGGTCTGAGTATGATTCTATTATTAGCAGGACCTATGACTGTAATTCCTTTATTTTTATATGTAAGAGGTGTTGAATTAATTGGTCTTGGAGCTACGGGGATGATTTTTTATATTACACCTACATTACAGTTTATTTTAGGCTACTTCTATTACAATGAGGATTTTTCACTAATTAAATTAGTGAGTTTTATTATTATCTGGATTGCTGTAATTATATATCTTAAAGATCTTTATGAAACTAATTAGCCAAATATTTTTTTTATTCATGCTAACAATATTGAATTGTTATTCTAGTGAAAATATAAATTTTAATGAATGGAAAAAGAATTTTAAAAAAGTGGCACTAGCAAACGATATTTCAGAAAAGACTTTTGATAAAGCAATGCAAAATGTCAGATTTTTACCTAAAGTTATTGAATACGATAGATTTCAACCAGAGTTTTATGAAGACACAAAAACATACATTGGTAAACGTACTTCAATTAAAAAATTAAAAAAGGGTGTATTTTTTTATGAAAATAATTCAAATCTTATAAATTTAGTTGAAAAAAATTTTGGAGTAGAAAAAGAATTACTTTTATCTTTAATGGGTATTGAGACTAACTTTGGTACTTATGTAGGTAAAATGGATATAATATCATCATTGGCGACATTGAGTTATGATAAAAGAAGGTCGGAGTTTTTCTCAAATGAACTTTTAACTTTATTAAGATTAATTGATGATGATCGCATAGATTATAAAACATTATATGGTTCATGGGCAGGTGCATTTGGTTTTTTTCAGTTTATGCCATCAACAATCAAGAATTATGCTTTTGACTACAATAAAGATAATTATATTGATTTGAAAAATTCTGAAGATGCATATGCATCTGCTGCTAATTATTTGAATAAGATAGGGTGGAAAAAAAATGCTAATTGTTTTAAAAAAATTGATTTAGACGAAAATATACCCATCAAGTTTTTAAATGTATCGGCAGGAAAGATACATAGTAAAAAGAAAATTAAATCTTTTAAAAAATATATTAAAAATTTCTCTGAATTAAACATAAAAAATGAAAATCAGAAAATAGCAATCATAACACCGGACAAAGATATTATACCAGATGCACAAACATTAAGTCCTGCTTACATAGTTTTTGAAAATTATGAAATAATTTTAAAATGGAATAGATCTTTAAGATTTGCACTTGCTGTGTGTACTTTAAAGGATAAATTTAGAAATGAGATTTAATATTTTTGTTATTTTAGGTACTTTATTTTTTTTATTAAGTTGTGAACAAACTACAATTAATCAGAGTAATAAATTAAATATTATATTTGATAAAAAATATAAAAATAGAGGATTTTCTTTAATTTATAATGACGAATTAAGAATAAAAAAAATTGATCAAAGATCATTAACAATTTTTCATAAAAAATTAAAAAGAAAATCGTCTGTAAAAATTACCAATCCTTTAAATGGAAAATCACTCATCGCAGAGGTAAAATCAAATAAAGTTAAATTTTCACCATTTTACAATTCAATTATTACTCAAAGAATTGCTGAAGATTTAGAACTTGATTTAAATGAACCTTATATAGATATAGTTTTGATTTCAAAAAATTCTACGTTTATCGCAAAAAAAACTAAAACTTTTGAGGAAGAAAAAAAAGTTGCGGAGAAAGCTCCTATAGACGGTGTTAGAATAAGTGATCTAAACTTATCTAATAAAACTAAAAAAAAACTAAAAAAAAATAAGAAATTTTCTTATTATATTAAGGTAGCTGATTTTTATTATAAAAAATCTGCTAATAATATGAGCAATAAAATTAAAAATGAAGTTAAATTGAAAAATATTAAAATCATTGAACTAACTAAAACCAATTATAGGTTATTATTGGGACCATTTAATGATATACAGTCACTTAAAGACTCATTTGAAAAAATGAGTTCTTTGTATTTTGAAAATCTAGAAATAATAAAAGATGCTTAAAAAAATTTTTATCATTATTTCATTACATTTATCTTTAATTTTTTCTGTTTATGCAAATATTGATATAAAAGCTAGAACAGCAATATTACAAGATTTCTTATCTGGAGAAATCTTATATGAAAAAGATCCAGATAGATCAATTTACCCAGCTTCTATGACTAAGATAATGACATCAATAATTGCTTTTGATTTAATAAAATCAGGTGATCTATCTTTAGACGATAAATTTATAATTTCTGAAAAAGCTTGGAGATTATCAACCGCAGGTTATTCATCTATGTTTATAATGGTTGGTGATGAAGTTTCTGTAGAGGATTTACTATTAGGTATAATCGTTGCATCTGGTAATGACGCATGTATTGCACTCGCAGAAGGAATAGCCGGTACTGAGGAAGAATTTGCAATTTTAATGACATCTAAAGCAAAAGAACTTGGAATGGAAAATACAAATTTTGCTAATTCATCTGGTATCAACGATCCAGACAATTATTCAACCGTTAGAGATATCTTGATTATGTCTAATTATTTAATTAAGCAACATCCAAAATATTATGAGTGGTTTGCTGAAAAAGAATTTACGTGGAATAGAACTGGAGGTGATCCAATCACGCAAGGTAACAGAAACCCTCTTCTTTATAAAAATATTGGTGCCGATGGTATTAAAACAGGATACTTAGCTGTTGAAAAATATTCATTAGCGTCGTCAATTAATAGAAAGGGGAGAAGATTAATAGCTGTTGGAAGTGGATTTGAAAGTAAAGGTTCGAGATCAAGAGAAAGTTCAAGGTTATTAACTTATGGATTAACAAATTTTGATTTAATTGAGATAAATAAAGCTAATAAACCTATTGATAAAGTAGAGGTATGGCTTGGTAAACAAAACTATGTTGATGTGCATGTTGATACTGATATTTATAAAACAATCAAAAAAGCAAAAAAGAGATTATTAAAGATATCTTTAAGATATGATGGACCAGTAGAAGCACCAATTAAAAAAAACCAAAAAATTGGAACTTACAGAGTAGTATATGATCAGGAGTTAATAGGTGAATATGATCTATTAGCATCTAATGATGTACAAAAAGTAAATATTTTTACTAGATTAATTAAATCATTAAATTATTTAATCTGGGGTGATGTCTAGAAAACCTGTTATTGTTTTCGAGGGTATTGAAGGAAGTGGGAAGACTCACCATTTAAACAAAATTTCAAAATATCTAAAAAAAAGAAAACTTTCTTTTATCAAGATAAGAGAACCAGGAGGAAGTTTAAATTCAGAAAAAATAAGAAAATTGATACTTAATAAAAAATCTAATTTTAATAAAAATACAGATTTGATGCTTTATTTAGCTTCTAGAAGTGAAAATATCAATTTATTAAGAAAATATTATAAAAAAAGAATTATCCTGATAGATAGATTTGTTGATTCAACTATTTCATATCAACATTATGGTATGGGTGTAAATTTAGATTTAATAAAAAGTATAAACAAACATATTTTGTCAAACTTTAAAGTCTCTTTTACTTTTTTAAACCTAGTAAATCATAAAAATATGGTTAAGAGACTTAGATTAAGAAAATCTATTAATAGGTATGATAATTTCAAAAAAAATTTTTACAATAAAGTTCAAAAAGGTTTTATAAAACTATCAGATAAGAATAAAAGAAAATATCAGATAATTGACTCAAATTTAGATATTAAGTTGAATGAAAAATTAGTTTTAAAGAAAATTGAAAAATTGATAAAATGAGCCTTAGTCCAATAAATCAAACTAACTTGTTTTCACTCGATAACTATCTGTTAGAATTTGTAGAACTTTATAAGAAAAAAAGATTACCTACAAAAATTTTACTTAGTGGTGACAA
The DNA here is from genome assembly GCA_902523125.1 of uncultured Pelagibacteraceae bacterium. Taxonomy (GTDB): domain Bacteria; phylum Pseudomonadota; class Alphaproteobacteria; order Pelagibacterales; family Pelagibacteraceae; genus Pelagibacter. The sequence continues at coordinate 13,781 of CABYYA010000014.1, forward strand.
GGGCTTGGGCAAGTCAACTTTAGCATTTCATTTGGTAAACTATATATTGTCCATTAATGAAGAACATCCTTATATTGTTAAAGAATCTAAGATTAATCCTGACAATAAATCTTATAAGCTTGCAATAAATGGATCAAATCCCAACTTATTATTAGTTGATATTTTAAGTGAAAAAAAAAATATTGATATTAATCAAATTAGAGAATTGATTAATAACTTGAATAAATCATCTTTTAATACCAAGGAAAGATTTATAATTATAGATAATATCGAAACATTAAATATTTCCTCTATTAATGCTCTTTTAAAAGTTTTAGAGGAGCCACCACCAAACACTTATTTTATTTTGATAAATAATGACAGATTTATTTTACCAACTTTAAAATCCAGATGTATCAATTTTAAAATATCTTTAGATCACAAAACATCGATCTCAGTTATTAATAAGATTTTAGATGATGATATCATGAAATTTATTAATAAAGATTTGATAAACTACTATTTAACACCCGGTCAAATATATCATTTAATTGAATTTTTTAAAATACAGAAACATGATCTTAAGGATTATGATTTAAAAAGTTTTATTAAACTTGTTATTAAAGATAATTTGTATAAAAAAAACGCCTTAGTTAAAAATATAATATTTGAATATTTGGAGTTTTATTTTCGAACAAAAGTAAAATTGGCAAAATCAAGGACTTTTGAATATTATGATTATTTTGTAAAGAGAATAAATGACACTAAAAAATTTAATTTAGATGAAGAGTCTTTATTTATGGAATTTGAATATAAAATTTTAAATGGATAAAAATTTTTATATTACTACTCCGATATATTACCCATCTGGAAGACCTCATATGGGACATGCATACTCAAGCATTATAGCTGACTTTTTTGCACGATTTAAATCAATTGATGATTATAACGTTCATTTTTTAACTGGTACAGATGAGCATGGTTTGAAGATACAAAGATCAGCTGAAAAAGCGGGTAAGAAGCCTAAGGAATTCTGCGATCAAATTAGTCAAACATTTAAAGATCTCTCAAAAACTTTAAATTTATCTAATACGGATTTTATCAGAACTACTGAGGATAGACATAAAAAAACAGTTCAGTATCTCTGGTCTCTTCTTGAAAAAAATGATGACATTTATTTATCAAATTATTCTGGATGGTATTCTGTCTCAGATGAAGCTTTTTACAATGAAGATGAAATAGAGGAAATAGAGAGAAAAAAAATTGCAAAATTGTCAAAATCTACTGTTGAATGGATAGAGGAGGAGTCTTATTTTTTTCGACTCTCAAAGTGGCAAAAACCTTTATTAGAATTTTATGATAATAATCCAGATTTTATATTACCTGAGTCTAGGAAAAACGAAGTAATTAGTTTTGTAAAAAGTGGTCTTAAAGATCTTTCTGTAAGTCGTAAAACTTTTACATGGGGAATTCCAGTTCCTAGTAATGATAAACATATTATTTACGTATGGCTCGACGCATTAACAAATTATTTAAGTGCTTTAAATTATCCAGATACAAATAATGAACTTTTCAAGAAATTTTGGCCAGCCTCAATTCATTTAATTGGTAAAGATATTTTAAGATTTCATGCTGTTTATTGGCCCGCTTTTCTTTTAGCAGCTAAAATTGAATTACCAAAAAAAATTTACGGTCATGGTTGGATATTATCAGGTGAAGAAAAAATGTCCAAATCCAAAGGAAACATATTAGATCCTTTAAAGATTATTGAAGAATATGGTTTGGACCCTTTAAGATATTACTTGATCAAAGAAGTATCATTTGGAAATGATGGTAACATTTCTCAAGAAAGACTTGAGGATTGTATAAATAGTGACTTAGCAAATAATTATGGTAACTTATGTCAAAGAGTTATTGCTTTTGTAATGAAAAATTGTGATGGAAAAATTCCTTCTGAAATCAATTTTCAATCAGATGATTTAAAAATATTAAATAAATTTAAAGAAAATTTAGATACTATTAGATCTAAAATTAATGAACAAAATTTAAATTTTTATATTGATTTCATTGTTAATTCACTATTTGAGGCAAATAAATATTTTAACGATCAGGAACCATGGAATAAAAAGAGTGATTTGATAAGATTAAATACTATTGTATATACAACTCTTGAAATTGTTAGAAAAATTACCTTCTTACTTTATCCAATAATTCCTGAAACATCATTAAAAGCATTAAAAATTTTTAATTTGTCAGAGAAGGATATTAAATTCAAAACTATTTCTAATAATGAATTTATTATTAAAGGCAATATGATAAATAAGATAGATATATTAATTAAAAAAATAGAAAAAAACGATGATTGACTCACATTGCCATCTTGATCACGAACCACTGCTTAGTGATCTTTCAAACGTTCTTAAAAGATCTAAAGATATTGGTATAAAAAAGCTATTAACTATATCAACATCTTTTGAGAGTTTTTCTAAAATCAAAGATATAATTAATAAAGATGAAATTATCTATGGAACAGTAGGCATCCATCCACATGAAAGTGATACTAATATAATTACTAAGAATGAAATAATTAAAAATCTTAAAGAAAATCCAAAAATTATAGGTATAGGAGAAACAGGGCTAGACTATTATTATAATAATAGTGATAAAGAAAAACAATTAACTAGTTTTAAAACACATATTGAAGCTGCGATAGAATGTGACGTTCCTATTATTGTACATTCAAGAAATGCTGAGGATGATACTTTTAAAATACTTAATGAATATAAAGAATATAATCCTAAAATTTTAATGCATTGTTTTACTGGATCAAAAAAATTTTCAGAAAAACTCCTTACATTGAACTCATATTTTTCTGCTAGTGGAATTATTACTTTTAAAAATTCAGTTGATCTTCAAGAAACTTTTAAATCTCTACCTATAGATAAAATTTTAATAGAGACCGATAGTCCATATTTGGCACCAGTTCCAAATAGAGGAAAAAAAAATGAGCCTTCATTTATTGATTTTACTGCTAATAAACTCTCTGAGATAAAAGAAATTTCCAAGTTAGAGTTAGTAGATAAAACTACAGATAATTTTAATAGATTATTTTTTCAATAATATTTTATGAAATTTATAATTCTTGGCTGTGGAAGTTCAATGGGTGTTCCAAGAGCAGACGGTTTTTTTGGTAATTGTGATCCAAAGAATAAAAAAAACTATAGAACTAGATGTTCAGCTTTATTAAAAACCTCAGATGAGAATGTTTTAATAGATACCTCTCCAGACTTAAGACAACAATTATTACGTCACAAAATATCTAAAATTGATAAAGTTTTTTATTCACACATTCATAGTGATCAAACACATGGAATTAATGATCTTAGAATTTTTTATATTAAAAACAGAAAACCAATAAATGTTTATGCAGATTTAGATACATCTAACTATTTAAAAAAAAGTTTTTCCTACTGTTTTAATAGTTATTCTAAAGAATATCCTGCAACTTTAAAGTTAAATAGATTAAAAAATAATCATTCAATTTTAAATCGAAAAAGCAAAATAAATGTAAAATCTATTAAGGTTAAACATGGTAAAGTAAAATCAAACTGTTTTGTAATTAATAAAAAGTTAGCCTATATAAGCGATGTTAATAAGATTTATAATAAAGATTATAGACTCTTTAAAAATTTAAAATATCTAATTATTGATTGTTTAAGATATGATTTCCATCCATCTCATTTTAACTTGAAGTCAACTTTAAATTTAATCAAATTATTCAAACCAAAAAAATCAATATTAACAAATCTACATACTGATTTAGATTACAATATTCTTAAAAATAGATTACCTAAAAATGTTGAGCCTGCTTATGACGGTCTTTCAATAAATTTTTAAAGTTTCCTCTATTTTTTGTATTATCTTTTGTGACATAGGTTTGGTTAATGACGAAAATGTATCCTCAACTTTTCCTTCTGTATTAATTAAAATTTTATAAAAATTCCATTTTGGTACTGCAGATTTACCATGGTTTTCTTTAGCCCATTTAAAAATCTCATGTGCATTTTCACCTTTTACATCTGAGATTGCAGTAAGTGGAAAACTAATGTCAAAATTTACCTCGCAAAATTCTTTAACTTCTTTACCTGATTTTTTTTCTTGATTAAATGAGTTTGAAGGGACTCCAAGCACGATTAATCCTTTTGCTTCATATTTTTCCCATAATTTTTGTAAGCCTTCATATTGTTTTGTAAAACCGCAATAACTTGCTGTATTAACTACCAAAACAGCTTTATTCTTATATTTATTAAAATTTATTAGTTCTCCTGTGATACTATTAATTTGTAAATCATAAAAAACTTTATTGTAATTCGCCGATGCAAAATTTTTAAAAAAAAACATAATAAATATCAAAAATATAAGTATTAATTTTTTCATTTATAAATTACTTATTGGGAGTAAGTAATATCAAAAAATAGCCAAATAAAGTGGATAATAGTGACCCGGTTAATACACCTATTTTTACACCATCCATATACTGCATGTTTTCAACAAAAGCTAAATTTCCCACAAAAAGACTCATTGTGAAACCAATACCAGTTAACACACCTACACCATAAAAATTATACCAACTTGTGTTATTAGGCATCTGCGCTATTTTTGTTTTTATAGCAACATATGAAAAAACAAACACACCTAATTGCTTACCTAAAAATAATCCCAAAACTATTCCTAATGGTACTTTATCCAGCAAAGAGCTAAGAGATAGACCCTCTAATGAAACACCGGCATTAGCAAATGCAAATAAAGGCATGATACCAAAAGCAACATAAGGGCTTATTGCATGTTCAATTTTAATTAATAGAGAAAAATCTTTTTCTTTTTTTCGATGAGGTATTGTCATGGCTAACAAAACACCTGCAATTGTTGCATGTATTCCAGAATTATGAGTAAAATCCCAAAGGAAAATACCAATGATCAAATAAGGTAAGAATTTTTTAATGTTAAATTTATTTATAACAAGCAAGATTAAAAATGCTAATAACATTAGACTTAAATATTTAATACTTAAGTCTCCCGAATAAAATAAAGCTATAATAACTATAGCACCCAAATCATCAATAATCGCAAGAGCTGTTAAAAAAACTTTTAATGATAAAGGTACCCTTTTTCCTAATAAAGATAATACACCAAGTGAAAAAGCGATATCTGTAGCAGAGGGTATTGCCCATCCATTCATAGTTTCGCTATCTCCAAAATTGATAAATACATAAAATAGTGCAGGTACTAACATTCCACCAACTGCTGCAATTATTGGTAGTAATGCTTGTTTTATGTTAGAAAGTTCACCTTGTAAAAATTCTCTCTTTATCTCAAGAGTGACAAAAAAAAAGAATATAGCCATTAAAGCATCATTTATCCAATGAATAACTGACAATTTTAATCCAAAATCATTTATACCAACAAATAAATATTGATTTAAAGTTGAAAAATATAATTCTGATAAACCTGAATTACTTATTATTAATGCAACTATTGCTGCAAATAATAAAACTAGACCACTAGCAGCTTCAAGCTTAAAAAACCAAATAAACGGTTTGGATAAATAATTAATCATTTAATTAAGATCTTTAGCAAAAAGTATTAAATCTCTCAAGGTTTCAAATAAATTATATAATACAAGCTCTAAATTCGGGAAAATATTGCTTAATGGATCCTTGAATGTGTCCAATACAATTATGATTGCAATAAAAGTTATTATAGAAACAATTATATAACTTAAAAATTTTCCAAAGGTAAAATTATATTTTGGTTTATATTCGACTAATTCTGATCCTTTTTTGATATTAGTTGAAAAATTTGATACAGGTTTTCTAATTTTCTTTTGTTTAATGTTTGATTTTTCTTCTGCAAAAACTTTATTTATTGATGGCTTAATTTCTACATTTTCATTTTTGTTAAAGAACCATGTTTGATTACAAGAGCCACATTTTAACAATCTACCTTTATCTGGAATCAAATCTTCATCCACGCTGAAATTTTTTCCACACGATGGACACACAATTATCATAAGCTTTATATAACAGATTCTGATTAAAAATCCCTCGTTTTACACATCTTTATACATTGAAATAATATATAACTACTGTATTAGTACTTCATTCGGAGTGTAGCGCAGCCTGGTAGCGCATCTGGTTTGGGACCAGAGGGTCGCAGGTTCAAATCCTGCCACTCCGACCACCAGTTATGAAAAAAGCAAAAATTTATAAACCTAATAAAACTGCCATGCAATCTGGATTAGGCAAAATCGACAAATGGGTTTTAGAATTTAAAACTAAAGACCCTACAAGAAATCCATTAATGGGATGGGAAAGTTCATCAGATACTTATTCTGAATTAAAATTAGAATTTACAACTAAAGAACTTGCGATTACTTATGCAAAAAAAAACAAAATTGACTTTGAAGTAATAGAGTCAAAACAAAGAAAAGTAGTTAAAAAATCTTATGCAGATAACTTTTTAAATTAAATTTATGTTTAAATTTTTTACAGATAAAAGATGGCATTTATGGAGTATTGGAGGAACAATACTAATTCTTGCTGCTACATGGTATCAAGTACAACTAGATGTAAGAATTAATGAATGGTTTGGTGAGTTTTATGATACCCTGCAAAAAGCACTAGCAGAGCCAGGTGCTGTAACTGAAAAAGAATTTATTACTTATCTTTTTACATTTGCGAAAATTGCAGCTGTATATATTTTAGTCGTAATATTTAGTGATTATTTCACTAGCCACTGGACTTTTAGGTGGCGAACAGCTATGGCTAATTTTTATCATGATAAATGGACTTTTGCTTCATCAATAGAGGGTGCATCTCAAAGAGTTCAAGAAGACACTCTTAAGTTCGCTAGAATAATGGAAGGTTTAGGTGCAGAACTTTTAAGAAGTGTAATGACATTAATTGCATTTACTCCAATTTTGTGGGGATTATCTAAAAGTATTACTGTGCTACCATGGATAGGTGAAGTTGATCATGCTTTGGTTTGGGTGGCTATCATCTCTGCTTTAGGTGGTACATTTATACTTGCTGCTGTAGGAATCAAATTACCTGGTATTGAATATGACATTCAGAAAGAGGAGGCAGCATATAGAAAAGAATTAGTTCTTGGTGAAGATTTTAAAGAAAACGCGCAACCCATGAGAATTGATGATTTATACGGTGGTGTAAGAAAAATTCATTATAAGATGTATTTTCATTATCTTTATTTTAATGCTGTAAAATGGAGTTATTTGCAAGGAATGGTGATTGTTCCTTATCTTGCATTAGCACCAACAATTGTGACAGGCGCTATTACTTTAGGTTTTGTTCAGCAGATTATAAGAGCTTTCGGTAGAGTAGAGACTTCACTTCAATATTTAGTAAGAAGTTGGCCTATAATTGTTGAACTTATATCAGTTTGGAAAAGATTAAATGAATTTGAAAATAAACTAAAATTAAATACAGAAAATATTTCTAAAGAAAAAATTTAGTGGCTTTAAATAAAGAATTAATAAATGATATAATAACAGTTACTTCAAAAGCAGCTATCTCTTGTTACGAATTTATTGGAAAGAATCAAAAAATAAATACCGATAGAGCTGCAACAGACTCCATGAGAAATGAAATTAACAAACTTTCTATTAATGGAGAAGTTGTTATAGGTGAAGGTGAATTAGACAAAGCTCCTATGCTATATATAGGTGAAAAATTAGGTTCTGGAGGAAATTTAGATCTTGATATAGCGGTCGATCCTGTAGAAGGAACAAATTTTGTTGCAAAAAATCTCCCTGGAGCATTATCAGTAATATCTATTGCTGAAAAAGGAAATCTTTTTAATGCTCCGGAAACTTATATGGATAAAATTGCAGTTTCTAACAAAATACCCTTTGAAGCAACTGATTTAGATTTTTCAGTTGAAAAAAATATTATGAATATAGCCGATTCTTTAAACAAGAATTTAACAGATGTAACTGCTTGTTTATTAGATAGACCTAGGCATAAGAAAATTATTGATGAACTAAAAAAAATGAATGTAAAAATGAAATTAATTTCAGATGGTGATGTATCTGGAGCATTAATGATAACTGATGATAAATATGATGTAGACATTTTTTTGGGTATTGGTGGAGGACCCGAAGGAGTTTTAGCTGCTTCTGCTATTGATGCATATAGGTGTAAATTTCAAGGAAGATTTATTTTTAATAACGAGCTTGATATAGAGAGAGCTAAACTAATGGGTATTGAAAATTTAAACAAAAAATATGATTTAAACGAAATTATTAAAGGCGATTCTATATTCTGTGCGACAGGTATCACATCAGGTGATTTAGTGAAGGGTG
>CABYYA010000015.1 GCA_902523125.1 uncultured Pelagibacteraceae bacterium
ATAAAAGTAATATTTGTTGGTCAAGTATTGCAGGTTCTATAGAAAAAATTGCTATTCTAATCAAATAACTAAATGCTTTTGATAAAAAATATGTTTGAATACCAAATAAAAAAATACCAACTAAAAATCTCACTAAACCAAAGTATTTTGCTCCAATAATACCTAACGAGGGTCGTAATAAAACAACAAAGGGTAGTCCATATTTTTGAGATGGCTTACCAATCAAGTTTGAAAATATATAGACTAGAAGAGTTCCAAATATTGTCCCAAAAAATACAACAAAAGTATTAAGGTTGTAGATTACATATAAAGAGGTGATTAATGAGAAACCTATAACACTCTGAATATTTACTCCCCAAAAACAAAATAAAACTTTCCAATCCCAATTTTTATCATTGGGGTTAACTGAAACTAAATCCCAATTAGTAAGATTTTTTTTAAAATTTTGAGGACTCACTTAAACAATATAAAACTTAAAGTTTCTACTGTCCATATAAGAGAGTTGGTAACCAAAGAGCAATTTTAGGAAATATTATAATTAATACTAAACCAATGACTTGTAAGACCATAAATTGCATCATTCCATAGTAGATGTCTTTAAGATCCCATTCTGGAACAACTCCTTTTAAAAAATACGCTGATAAAGCTACTGGTGGAGATAGCCAAGCGGTTTGTAAATTAACGGCAACTAATATTGCAAACCAAGTCAAATTAAATCCTAAAGCCTCTACAAGTGGTAAAATTATTGGAATAATAATCATCACAATTGGTACCCACTCTAAAGGCCAACCTAATAAAAAGATCATCACCATTATCATTGCTAGAATTAAATATTTATTCATCTCTAAGCCTAATAAAAATTCAGTTAACAAAGTTGGTGTTCCTAATCTTGCAAAAACTGCACCAAAAAAATTTGATGCTGCAACTAACACCATTATTAAAGCAGTAATCTCCAATGTTTTCACTAATGCTTCTTGAAGTTTTGAAAGAGTTAATTTTTTATATGCTAAAGATAATAAAAGAGCCCCCATAGCTCCACAACCTGCTGCTTCTGTTGGAGTTGCAAATCCAAACAAAATACTTCCTAATGCAGCAAATACTAAAGCCGCTGGAGGAACTAAACCTAAGAAAAATTCTATCCATACTTCTTTCATGCTTGCTGCTCTCATATCATCAGGTAAAACAGGTCCAAGTTTTGGATTAATCATGCATCTGATTGTTGTGTAAGCTGCATATAAACTTGCAAGAAGAATTCCTGGTAAGATTGCAGCTGCAAACAAATCTATAACTGGAATTTCCATAATAGGTCCCATTACAACAAGCATAATGCTTGGAGGAATTAAAATACCCAGAGTTCCACCTGCAGTGATCGTACCTGCTGCTAGCTTAACGTCATAACCTGATCTATTCATTGATTTAGCAGCCATGATACCAAGAATAGTTACTGATGCACCTACAATACCTGTGGCTGCAGCAAAAATAACAGAAACAAATAAAACCGCATAATATAACGAGCCTTTAACTTTTGCTAACATTAATTGAAATGCTGAGAATAATCTTTCCATTAATCCAGCTTGTTCCATCATTATCCCCATAAATACAAAGAGTGGAACGGCGGCGAGGGTTTGTTCGGTCATAACCATAGAAAACTGCAAGGTCATCAAATAAAAAACTAGTTTTCCAAAACCAAGATAACCAAAGACAAATCCTAAAAATATTAAAGTAAAAGAAATAGGAAATCCTACAAAAATTGCGAACAACATTACACCAACAAGAATAAAACCTAAAATCGCTGGATCAATTAACTCAGCTAACATTACTTGTTTTCCTCTCCTGGCCACTCACCTTTTTTTGCTGCCCAATAGCTTTTGAGTAATTCTGAAAATCCCTGAATAAGTAAAAAAATAATACCAACTAATAAACAGGTCTTTATGGGCCACATAAAAGGCATCCATGTAGTGTCCATACCCCTTTCACCTCTTCTAATAGATTCTTCTACAAATCCAATGGTCATATAAAGGAAAACTAAAAGACCTGGAAAATAAAATAACAAGTATAACCAAAAATCTATTATTCCTTGAGTTTTTATCTTAAAATTCCTATATAAAAAATCTGCTCTTATATGTACTCCTCGAGAAAGTGCATACCCAGCACCTAACATGAATAATGCTCCATAAAGGAAACGACTTATATCATAAGCCCAAATTGTAGGTGCTAAAAATAATTTTCTTGCAAGAACTTCATAAGTCATTGCAAAAATAAGTGGCATCAATATCCAACAAACAATACTACCAATCCACTTACTAAATTTATCAATTTTAACAATTGATTTAGCCATCCATGGCGGCATATCACTAGGCATTCGACCTGAACCACCCCGCCTTTCGGCAATCATTTCATCTGAGATATCTAGTTTACCAGGTTTTTCTACCATAAAATTCTAGTTAAAAAAATTAGAGCGGACTGTAAAAGTCCGCTCTAAAAAATCAAGATTAATTACTGATTACTTTAATGTTGCAGCGTGAGCCATTCCTAGCTTAGCATTAGACATTTGAGCACCGCTCCAGAAAGGAACAGCAACATCAGCAAAGTTTTTCATTGAAGTATAAACTTCATTGAAGAATTTGTTGTTCTCTGCGTTTTTATTCAATGTAGCTTTTGCAGCTGCCATGTACTCTGTAAAGTAGTCTGATGGAGTATCTTCTAATTTTACCCCATGTTTAGTAGTAAGTTCTTGTAATGCTTTTCCATTTTCATAGATTCTGTAACTTAAAGATTTAGCTAATGAAGCATTAGCTGCAACTTCAAGAGACTTCTTCTCATGAGCACTCATAGCATTATAAGTTTTTCCAGTAATGTAAAAGTCAGCATTTACTACTACTTGGTGTAAACCTTGTAGATAATAGTGCTTTAATACTTTTTGGAAACCAAATGTTAAGTCTGGTTTAGGACAACACCACTCAGCAGCATCAATAGTTCCTGCCTCAAGAGCTGGTAGAATATCTCCACCACCCATTGCAACAGATGCTATACCAATGTCTTTGTATGTTTGTCCTGGAATTCCTGGAGGAGTTCTGAACTTATATTTTCTAAAGTCAGCCATATCTTTAATTGGTTTTGGAAACCAACCTAAAGCTTCTGGACCAACTGGTTGAAGCATAAATCCTTTGATATCTCTTCCCATTTCTTTCCAAAGTTGGTCGTATAATTCTTTACCACCACCATATTGAAACCATGATAGAAACGCTAAGTTATCAATACCAACTCCACCACCAGCTACTGGCGAACCAAATAACATAGCAGCAGGGTGATCACCTGACCAATAGTGAGTCCATGCGAATCCACAATCAATCAAACCTTTATCAACAGCATCTAGAGTCTCTTTAACTCCAACAACTGCACCAGCTGGTAAAATTTCAAATTTTAACGAGCCAGATGTAAGTGTTGTTACTGTATCAGTAAAGTCCTTCAACATTTTAACTTCATCAGCCTTTGTGTTAAGGACGGTCTGACATTTTAGTGTTTTTGCGGCATTAGCACTAGAAGTAAATCCAAGCACTAAAACAGTCGCAAACAACATTGAAATGATTTTTTTCATTATTATTCCTCTTGTTAGTTAAATTTAACCAAAACATTCAATCAGAAAAACAAAGTTGATACAAGTGACAATTGATTAATATCAGTGTAAAGATGATTAAACAGGATTTATAAAAAAACTATTCAACTATAGATGGAAAATTTTGATTTTATAATTATTGGTGCTGGATCTGCTGGATGTGTTCTAGCTAATAGACTATCGGAGAATCCAAAGAATAAAGTTCTATTAATAGAGGCTGGTGGTAAAGATAATTATCCATGGATACATATTCCAGTTGGTTATTTTAAAACAATGCACAACCCCTCAGTAGATTGGTGTTATAAAACTGAGCCAGATGAGACAATGAATAATCGGTCAATCCGTTATCCAAGAGGCAAAACTCTCGGTGGTAGCTCCGCTATTAATGGTTTGTTGTATATAAGAGGACAAAGTAGAGATTACGATGTTTGGCGTCAATCAGGTAACACTGGTTGGGGTTGGGATGATGTTCTTCCCTATTTTATTAAAGCAGAAAACCAAGAGCGCGGAAAAGACGATTATCACGGAGTTGGTGGTCCTTTATCTGTTTCTGACCAAAGAATTCAGTTACCATTATTAAATGAATTTCAAAGTGCAGCTGAAGAGTTTGGTATTCCTAAAACAAAAGATTTTAATACTGGTGACAATCACGGATGTGGGTATTTTCAAGTAACTGAGAAGGATGGTTTTAGATGTAGTACTGCGGTTGGTTACCTTAATCCAATTAAAAAAAGAAATAATCTAAAAATTATAACAAATGCACATGTTAAAAAAATAAACTTTGAAAATAAAACTGCTAAAAATGTTGAATATTGGATAGAAAATAGCCTTAAAAAAGTTTCTGCTAACAAAGAAATTATACTTTCATCAGGATCTATTGGATCACCACAGATTTTACAAACATCTGGAATAGGTAATTCCAAAAATTTAAAAGATTTAGGGATCGATATTGTGCATGATCTAAAAGGGGTTGGTGAAAATTTACAAGATCACCTAATGTTTAGACCAATTTATAAAGTTCATGGACTAAAGTCATTAAACAAAAAGATAAATAGTTTGTTCGGAAATTTAATGATTGGTCTAGAATATGTTTTTAATAGAAGTGGACCAATGACAATGGGTGCTAGTCAAATGTGTATGTTTGCTAAAAGTGACCCATCTTTAGAATTACCTGACCTACAGTGGCACGTTCAACCTATGAGTATGGATACTTTAGGTGCCACAAAAAATCATGATTTTCATGCATTCACACCAACTGTTTCAAATATAAGACCAACTAGTAGGGGTCACGTTAAGATTACAAACAAAGACTCAAGAATTTATGCAAAAGTAAAACTTAACTATCTTTCAACTGATCATGATCGTATGATTGCAGCAAAAGGTTTAAAACTGACAAGGAAAATTGTAATGGAATCTGAAACTTTTAAAAAATACAAACCAGAGGAATATAGACCTGGAATTAGTATAAATGATGATGAAGAACTCGTAAAAGCAGGATCAGATTACGCACAAACAATTTTTCATCCTGTTGGTACATGCAAAATGGGACAAGACGATATGGCAGTTGTTGATGAAACTCTTAAGGTAAGAGGTTTAAATAACTTAAGAGTAATTGATGCATCAATAATGCCTAACATTACTTCTGGTAACACCAATGCACCAACAATAATGATTGCAGAAAAAGGTGCTGATATGATACTCAGAGGTTGATGTTCACTGATCTTATCACTCCAGAACAAATTGCAATCTTAACACAAATCATTCTAATTGATTTAGTTTTAGCAGGGGATAATGCAATTATAATTGGAATGGTTGCATCAAAGTTCCCTTTAGAACAGAGAAAAAAAATTATCTTTTGGGGGATAGGTGGAGCTGTTGTTTTAAGGATTATATTAACTCTTTTGACTGCATATTTATTGCAAATTACAGGTTTAAGATTAATTGGAGGTCTGCTTTTATTATATATAGTCTATAAACTTTATGTAGATGTCGTAAAAGGCTTTGAGAACGAAAGTGATATTAAAGTTGATAATTCAAGTTTCTTAAAAGCTATTTGGACAATTCTTTTAGCTGATTTTACCATGAGTTTAGATAATGTTTTAGGAGTAGCTGGAGCAGCTGGAGACCATTATTATTTATTGATTTTTGGTCTTGTTTTATCAATTATATTAATGGCAACTGCAGCAACTTTAATTTCTAATTGGATTAAAAAATATAAGTGGATAGCGTGGGCGGGTTTAATAGCTATTTTAATAGTTGCTATTGAATTGATTTATACAGATATTAAAATATTATTTCTATGATGTTCTTAAAAAACTATAACTTAAAAAATAGAACTGCAGTCGTAACAGGAGCCGGTAAAGGAATTGGTAGAGCGTGTGCTATTGCTCTAGCTGAGGCTGGCGCAAACTTGATTATAATAAGTAGAACTAAAAAGGATTTAGACGAGGTTTCAAAAAAGATTAAAAAAATTAAGAGCAAATGTAAATCTTATGTTTGTGATATTACAAATTACAGCGAGGTTAAAGATATTATAAACAGACAATCGAAAATAGATATTCTAATCAATAACGCGGGTAATAATATTCCAGAACACTTTACAAAAGTTAAAACTAAAAATATGGAATATATGGTGAAGATAAATACAATGGCAACTTTCAATTTAGCTCAATTGTGTGCGCTTAAAATGATCAAGTCTAAAAATAGAAAGAAAGTAAGTGGTGTTATTGTTAATATGTCATCCCAAATGGGTCACGTTGGAGGTCCTATAAGAAGTGTTTACAACATGACAAAATTTGGTTTAGAAGGTTTAACAAAAGGAATGTCGATTGACCTTGCTAAATATAACATTAGAGTAAATACTGTCTGTCCAACATTTGTTGTAACTCCTATGACAAGCAAGTTTTTAAAAAGTAAAAAATTTAAAAAAGAGGTTCTAGGAAATATTCCTTTAGGCAAATTTGCTGAACTTTCAGATGTGGCAAGTGCAGCTGTGTTTCTTGCTTCTGATGCAGCATCAATGATTACTGGAACTTCTTTATTAGTTGATGGCGGATGGACTGCAAAATAACACCAAGATTATTTTTTTTAATAATTTTTTTTATATCAACACATTTAAATGCTATTGAGTTTAAAGGAAAATTTTTACAAGGGCATTATATAATAGGAATAACTAATCCCTCTTCTAAAATAATTATAGATAAAAAGGAAGTGAAAGTTTCAAAGGATGGATATTTTGCTTTTGGTATAGATAGAGATAGAAAATTTGATGTAACTATTACAAAAATTACTAATGGAAAAAGTGAAAAGATTAGAAAAAAAGTTCTAAAAAGAAAATATAAAATTCAAAGAATAGATGGATTAGAGGAAAGTAAAGTTACACCGCCTGAATCGGTTTATAAAAGAATAAAAGAGGAAAATAATAAAATTGGTAAAGCTAGAGCAATTAATTCTGATTTACCTTTTTTTAAAAATCAGTTCATTATGCCTGTGAAGGGAATTATAAGTGGAGTATATGGAAGTCAGAGAATTCTTAATGGAAAACCTAAGTGGCCTCACTATGGGATTGATATAGCTGCCAAAAAAGGAACAATGATTATGTCATCTGCAACTGGAGTTGTGACAATGGCGGAAGATGATCTTTATTATACAGGTGGTACAGTTATTATGGATCATGGACACGGAATTTCTACAATTTATTCTCATTTAGAGAGCGTAATTGTTTCTGTCGGCGATACAATTAATCAAGGAGATGTTATAGGTACAGTTGGTTCAACAGGAAGATCTACAGGTCCTCACTTAGATTTTAGAGTAAATTGGTTTCAAACTAGACTAGATCCAATGTCTTTATTAAATTAAATATTAATGTCTGTTAAAACTAAATTCAAAAATTTTGTATCAAAAAGTAAATGGGGTAAATACATTTTAGTTGGAGGTTTTACTTTTTTTCTAATTAAAGGAATGGTGTGGCTAATAGTTTTTTTAATCGCTGGTTTTAGTTTGATAAATTTTGGATCATAAAATATAGTTCAAATATGGAATCAGAAAATCAAAATAATTTTGAATTTAAAGTTGCTGGTTTAACCATGGAAAAAATATCTGTTTATTATGGATTTTTTTTAATTTTGTGGGGATTAATTGTAAGCTTTATTAGTGGAAGTGGATCATTTACATCATATATTCCATCTATTTTAGGAGTTCCAATTTTAATTTTTTCTTATCTATCAATCAAATTTATTTCAAAGAAAAAAATGTTTATGCATATTGTAGTTTTGTTTGGATTAATAATTTTTTTAGGTGGTCTTGATTTTATAAGATCATTAGTAATTGGAAATGCTTTTGAAAATGTTTATGCAGATTTATCAAAAATTATGATGTTAATTACTGGTTTATTATTTACTTACCAGTGCATTAAATCATTTATATATGCAAGAAAAATGAGAGAATTAGGAAATACAGAATGATTTCTCAATCAGAAAAAATAGCTAACAAATTAGTCAATGCTTTTCTCAAAAATAAAATAATCGCGCCCTTACCAAAGAAATTTACCAAAAAACTAACTGAGGCCAACAAATTTAGAATGCTTTGTGAAAGTAAAGTAAAAAAACCAGTTATAGGTTTTAAGGCTGGTGGAACTGGAATACCAGTAATGAAAAAATTAAAAGAGAAAGAACCATTTTATGCATCAGTTTATAAAGATAATTTTTTAAAAAGTGGTAAGGGTGTAAAGATTAGTAGAGCTACTTTTGGAATTGAATTAGAGGTTTGCTATTTAATTAAAAAATCTTTTTTTAATTCTAAATCATCAGTCACAATGAAAAATATCACAAAATTTATATCTCATATGGCTCCTTGTATTGAGATTGTGGGTTATAGGCAGAGGAAAAAAGGAATTACCTCATTTGGAGATTTAAGTAGTGATTTTGGAGCTAATGTTAAATTTTTGATCGGTCAAAAGAAAAAATATAAGAAAATCAATATCGGAAATTTAAAGACGAATATTTTTAACAAAAAAACTAAACAAAATATAAATGGTAATACCAGTGCGGTTTTTATTAATCCATTGAACTCACTAAGATTTGTTTTAAATAAAATTAAAAAAGATAAGTTAACTTTGAATAAAAATTTTTATGTATTTACAGGATCTACTGTAGGGGTTGTTCCAATTGGTAAAGGCCTTTATACAGGAAAAATAGATAAATTAGGATCTGTAAAAACTATAATTAGATAACAAGTGAAAACATTTATACTTTTAGTTTTGGTGGTTGTTGTTGTATGGGTATTGTTCAGACCTATTACTCAAAAAGAAATTGATAGATATAATAATAAAGACAATAGAACTAACTTAGATTTATAACAAAATCGATTGCTTAACATTTATTTTTAAAGTGGATTCTTTAAGCCATATCTCATGGTGAAAAAGAGGCCGATATCGCATCGGTTAAAAGCGAGTTTTGGAAAACTTACAAGGAGAGTGTATGAAAAGAATGCACAGAATACTGAGTTTGTTCAGCCGAGGCTCAAAAAATGCAAGGCTAAACCAACTTATGTTTCGTAATGCAAAAACTGTAAGTGCTAACGATAACGGCACGAGTGGTTATTTAGTTAAGACAGGAAAAAATAGTGGAAAAGTCCTGGGACACATAAGAAGTCGGTCTAAAGTTATCTAAGTTCACGGGGGGGGGGTATGGGGCACCTGGCAACAGAACGCCCCCTTTAAATTTAAAAATCTAATAATTTATTACAATCACGTCTCATGTGACAATCATTAAATTTTAAAAATTTAAAATAATATTATTAATCTACAAAACAAAAGGACAATTATGAAAAAAACTATATTATCAATCATGTTTGTAATGTTTGTAAGTTCAGCATTTGCTGGATCTTGCCCAATGATGACAAATAACATTGATGCAAAAATCGCAGAAGCACAAAAACTTCGTGACGCTGGAATGAAAGCTCACACTGATGGTGATCATGCAAAATCAGAGGAATTACTTAATAAAGCTCTAGAGTTATTTAAAAGCTAATTTTATTTAGGGGCACCTGGCAACAGAATGTCCCTATTAATCTAATTGTGAGTCAACAAATTCCCAATTAATCAATTTTTCGTAAAAGTTTTCTAAATATTCAGGTCTTCTATTTTTGTAATCAACATAGTAAGAATGCTCCCATACATCACACCCCAAAATAGGTTTCATATTTTTAATTAGTGTATTCTCTGCATTTGGTGTTTTGCTTATTACCAATCTATTATTATTAATTGATAACCAACACCACCCTGAACCAAACTGAGTAATACCAGCTTGTATAAATTGTTTTTTAAATTCATTTGTACTGCCGAAGTCTGCTTCAATTCTTTTTTTCAACTTTTCAGGCATTGAGCCCCCACCACCTGGTTTCATACATTTCCAGAACAGTATATGATTCCAATGTTGACTAGCATTATTGAAAATTGCAATTTTAGATTTATCTTTTGAAGAGTTAATTATGATATCTTCTAAAGACATTTTAGACATTTCAGTATCTTTTATTAGATTATTAAGATTGGTTATGTAAGTTTGGTGATGTTTTCCATGATGAAGTTCGAGCGTTTCTTCAGACATTATTGGAGATAAAGCAGTTTTAGAATAATCTAATTTAGGTAGTTCAAAAGACATTCATTAACGTATAATTTATAAATCTCTCTTATAAATGATTATAATGACGCTGGTATTTATAATATGGGGAAAAGTTATCAATTATGCTCAATGGCTTAGGCATCTAACTAATTAACCCCTTCCTAGGGTCTAATTTTAAGAGTTCAAAGAGGGTTGTTTTTTCATATCCTCTTTTTTTATACCAGCAACTCTTACTGGTTTTTTCATCGCATCTCTTCTAAATGGTTCACCCAATTCTTGATTTAATATCACTTCAATAAAAGTCGTAACTCCCTTTTTTTGGTCTTCACAAGATTGTTTAATAGCGGCAGTAGTTTCATCCATTGTTTTTACAGTCACACCTTTTAATCCACACGCATCAGCAACTTTTGCAAAACTTAATTCAGGATCAAGTTCAGTTCCAATAAAATTATTGTCAAACCAAAGTGTAGTATTTCTTTTTTCTGCTCCCCATTGGTAATTTCTGAAAATCACCATAGTAATTGCAGGCCACTCTTCTCTGGCACAAGAGCTCATCTCATTCATACTAATTCCGAATGCACCATCTCCTGCAAAGCCTATTACTGGTGTATTAGGGCATCCAATTTTAGCACCTAAGATTGACGGAAAACCATAACCACAAGGTCCAAACAGACCGGGAGCTAAATATTTTCTCGGTTTCTCAAAAGTTGGGTAAGCATTTCCAATCGCACAATTATTTCCAATATCACTTGAGATTATCACATCCTCTGGCATTCCAGCTTGTATCGCTCTCCATGCCTGTCTTGGTGACATTCTGTTTTTATCTCTTTCTCTAGCTTCTTTATTCCAAACAGTCCCTTCATCATCGTCTTCATGATCTAAACTTGATAATTTTTGTAACCAAGCAGATTTCGTTTGGTGAATTAAATCCTTTCTTTTTTGTCTATCTGTATCTCCTGCATTTGAAGCAAGCTTTTCAAAAATTTGTTGGGCAACTAATTTTGCATCGCCACTTATTCCTACCGTAACTTTCTTGGTCAAACCAATTCTATCTGGATTAATATCAACTTGAATAATATTTGCATTCTTTGGCCAATAATCAATTCCATAACCTGGTAAAGTAGAAAAAGGATTCAATCTAGTACCTAAAGCAAGGACTACATCTGCTTTGGAAATTAATTCCATTGCTGCTTTTGATCCATTATATCCCAATGGTCCAACTGCCAAAGGGTGACTTCCTGGAAAACTGTCATTGTGCTGATAACCAGAGCAAACTGGTGAGTCTAATTTTTCAGCAATTTTTTTTGTTTCTTTAATAGCGCCACCGATAACAACACCTGCTCCTGATAAAATAACTGGAAATTTGGCTTTTGATAAAAGATCTGCAGCTTTCGAAATTGCGTCTGCACCTCCACCTTGTCTTTCTAGTCTTACAATTGGTGGAAGTTCAATATCAATAACCTGTGTCCAGTAATCTCTTGGAACGTTTATTTGAGCTGGTGCAGATCCTCTAATTGCTTTTTCAATTACTCTGTTAAGAACTTCTGCCATTCTTGATGGATCTCTTACTTCCTCTTGGTAACAAACCATATCTTTAAATAGATTCATTTGCTCAACTTCTTGAAAACCACCTTGACCCATAGTTTTATTTGCGGCTTGTGGTGTAACCAGTAATAATGGAGTGTGGTTCCAGTAAGCAGTTTTAATTGGTGTTACCAAACCAGTAATACCAGGTCCATTTTGTGCAATGACCATAGACATTTTTCCAGTAGATCTCGTGTAGCCATCTGCAATTAATCCACCGTTGGTTTCGTGTGCAACATCCCAAAAAGTTATTCCTGCATCTGGGAAAATGTCTGAGATTGGCATAAACGCTGAACCAATAATTCCAAAAGCATGTTCAATGCCATGCATTTGTAAAACTTTTACAAAAGCTTCCTCTGTTGTCATTTTCGTCATGGTTAAACCTTTTTTAAAACAGCGAGTTTTACAATATATATAAAATTTAATTGTTAATTTTTGCGATTAATATATAAGATTTTGAAAATTTCAAATAAACAATTCGACACGATATGGCTACTGAAATTATAATCCATGACCAAAAAGACAATGTAGGCGTTGTAGTAATTGAAAAAATTACACCAAAACAACAGTGTAACTGCTGGATTATGGAAAATGATAGCTCAACAAGTATTCAATCAAAGGATGAAATTCCTTTAGGGCATAAAATAGCAATGAATGATCTAAATGAGGGTGACACAATTCTAAAATATGGACATGACATTGGCAAAGTGGTCAAACCGATCAAAAAAGGTGAGCATGTTCATGTTCATAATGTAAAAACAAAAAAGTGGTAATCTATGGAAATTCCAAAAAGTTTTTTAGGCTATAAAAGAGAAAACGGGAGAGCTGGAACAAGAAATCATGTAATCATACTACCGGTTGATGATATTTCAAATGCATGTGCAGAAGCAGTTTCAAATAATATAAAAGGTACAATTGCTCTACCTCATTCCTATGGACGACTACAATTTGGAGCAGATTTAGAGTTACATTTCAGAACGATGATTGGAACTGGAAGTAACCCAAATGTTGCAGCAGTAATTGTGATTGGCATAGAGCCAAAGTGGACAAAAAAAATTGTTGATGGAATTGCAAAAACTGGCAAACCAGTTGAAGGTTTTCACATTGAACGAACGGGGGATATTGGAACAGTAATGAAAGCTTCAAAAAAAGCTCAAGAATTTGTGATGTGGGCTTCTGAAAAACAAAGGGAAGAATGTCCAATAAGTGATTTATGGATCTCAGTTAAGTGTGGCGAATCTGATACCACATCAGGTCTAGCATCTAATCCAACAGTTGGAAACTTAATGGATAAATTAGAACCACTAGGTGTTCACTTATGTTTTGGTGAGACATCAGAACTTACTGGAGCAGAAAAAGTTTGTGCAACAAGAGGAGCTACAAAAGAAGCGTCAGATAAATTTATGAAAACTTGGAGTGCATATAATGATTTTATTTTAAAAGAGGCAACAGACGATCTTTCTGAAAGTCAACCAACAGCAGGTAACATTGCTGGAGGTTTAACAACTATTGAGGAAAAAGCTTTTGGAAATTTTCAAAAAATTGGAAATTGTAAATTTGTAGATGTTTTAGAGCCAGCAGAAGAACCTAAAAAAGGTAAAGGATTATATTTTATGGATACTTCTTCAGCAGCTGCCGAATGTGTAACACTGCAGGCTGCAGCAGGATTTAATATTCATCTATTCCCAACTGGTCAAGGTAATATTGTAGGAAACCCAATTGAACCTGTTGTAAAGTTAACAGCAAATCCGTTAACCGCAAAAAGTATGAGCGAACATGTAGATTGTGATGTTTCAAAAATTCTCTCAAGAGAAATGAATTTATCAGAGGCAGGAGATCAACTTATTGAAACAACTTTAAGAGTCGCTAATGGAAGACTAACCTGTGCTGAAGCTTTGGGTCATAAGGAATTTGTTATGACTAAACTTTATAGAAGCGCATAATCACATTATAAAAAATGGTTTTTAAAAATTACTTGGTGTTAATTCCGGGTATAATACTTGCATTTATTCTTTATTCTCTTTCTCAAGGTTTTAATAATATTATTGGTATTGAGCTTTTAGGATATGGCAAAAGTCCAATTTCTACAGCGATGATAGCTATTCTACTAGGAATTTTTTTTGGAAACTTTTTTATAATTCGAGAAAGTTTTCAAAAAGGATTAGATTTTAGTAGAGACTATATTTTAAAACTTGGAATTATCTGTCTGGGAATACAATTAAAACCTTTTGAATTTTTAGAATTTGGAAAAATAGCAATTCCATTGATAGTGATTTGTATTGTCAGCGTCTTAGTTGCAATAAAGCTAATGATTAAAAAAATCCAAATACCAACAAGGATGGCCTACTTAATATCAATTGGTAGTACTGTTTGTGGTACTACAGCCATAATGGCAACTGCACCAGTAATTAAAGCTAATAAAAGTGAAATTTCTTATGCAATTGCTAACATTACTTTATTTGGAATACTCTCGATGTTGTTATACCCTTACTTTGCAAATTTTTATTTTCAAGGAAATTCATTATTTGCAGGTCTTTTTTTAGGCACCGCCATACATGAAACCTCACAGGTAGCTGCAGCTGGATTAATATATGAGCAGCAGTTCAATAGTCCTGAAACATTGAATATTGCAACTGTTACAAAGCTTATACGAAATACTTTTTTAATTATTATGATACCCCTTTTTGCTTTTCTTTATAGTAGAAGCCAAGCAAAAGAAAAAGGTTACTCTATCTTAGGTATATTTCCATATTTTGTTTTGGGTTTTGTTGGGATGATAATTTTAAGAAATGTAGGTGATGAAGTTTTATCGACTAATAGTAATTGGATTGATTTTATAGAATTAATTGAAGCTAGTTCTAAAGTTTTTTTGACTATGGCTATGGCAGCTATAGGCTTATCAACAAATTTAAAAGATATTAGAAATATGGGTTATAAACCTTTTGTTGTTGGGTTTACATCTATGTTAACTGTTGGAATCGTAAGTATATTTTCGATTGAGATCTATGTAAAATTTTTTATTTAGATTGTTTAACCGTCTTTTTGAAATATTTTTCTCTAAATTTTGAAATTGATCTTCTAATAAATGCAGCACCTATTCCTAAAACAACGGCAAATAAGATTGAAAACAATCCATAGAAAAATGGCATATCTTCTGAAAACTCCTTGATAAATTTTGAGAAAAAATTTAAATCTGGTGAACTTGCAGATGTAACTCCATTTTTAACCTCATCAGCAAAAAAAGTATCATAAGCAATGACAATCCCGACTATTAATAATAAAATTGCTAATAAAGCTTTTAATCCTGAACTGTCAATTTGTTCTCCTAGTTTTTGACCTACTTGAACTCCTACTATTGATCCCACAACTAACATTAAAACCAACATTAAATCAATTGACCCGTAATTAATTGAATGAAGAAATGTAACTATCACACTAACAAAAATGGTCACAAACAAGGAAGTTCCAGGCACTAATTTTGTCGGCATCTTAATAATGTAAATCATTGCGGGCACTAAAATAAACGCACCACCGATACCCATGATAGCTGCAATAAAACCAACGATCAATCCAATTACGATAGGTGTAAATATACTTTCATATAATTTGGATTTAGGAAATCTCATTCTAAAAGGAAGTCCATGGATCCAATAATGGACATGTAGTTTTTTCTTCTCTACTATATTTTTTTTGGCTTTATCAATTTCACCCAAACTTTCCACTAACATCAGAGTCCCAATTATTGCAAGAATGTACATATAAGCTAAAGAAATTACTGTATCTATTTTTCCAATATCTTTAAAATAAGTGAAAGTAAAAATACCTAATACAGTTCCAATTGTTCCACCAATGACAATCATTAATCCCATTTTGTAATCTAAAGTATTTTTTAACCAATGAGTGGTAGATCCAGACACAGAAGTTGCTAAGATATTATTAGCCTCATTTGCTACGGCATAAGCTGGTGGAACACCCATAAAGATTAAAAAGGGTGTCATTAAAAAACCACCTCCTACTCCAAACAAACCTGAAAGAACACCAACAATGGCACTAAGCAAAAGTATTTCAACTGGATTGATAAAGACTTGAGCTATAGGTAAAAAAACGTCCATCAAATATAAAAACTTAAAATATTACTTATTTAAAAGTAATAAAAGTTCCAACTAAGATAACACCCCAACATGCTGCTATAGCTGAAAAAATTCCAGTTTTAATAAAAGTTGATTTTTTATTAGCTATGATATTTAGAATTTTTAAATTTGAGAGATGCATCTAAATCCCTGAATACACCTAGTAAAAAAATTGTCAAACTATAATTAATAAATTGTAGCTCCAAAAATTTTAATCTCATCATCCTCAACCCCAAGCACCAATCTTCCTAAGAACTCTCCAGGTATTTCCTTGTTGGTCTGTTTGATTAATACTGTTATGTGCTCACCACGTCTTAAAGTTCCAAAGGGCTTGTAAGTTTCATCTAAATTTGTGATAATTTTGTTGTTTGCCCATTGTTTACCTAACTCAACTTCATTTGCTCCAAATAGCATTTGTGTTGAAAAATCTTTAGTAAAACCTCCATAATCCTTCATATTTGAAGCTCGCACTAAATTTTCCCAAAAAGGTTTACCGAGCTTAAAAATCTCTTCATCTGACTTTGATAAAAGATCCATAAATTTGATTAAAATAAATTATGAGGCCTTCTTTTTCTCTTTTTCATCCACAATGTGATAAACTGGAACTTTTTCCAATGTAAATTTACCAGTTTTAGGATCTCTTCTTGAAACAGTTAAACAATGCCAATTTTCATCATCTAATTTCATGTGATCACCCCTGTAATAATAGCCTGGCCAACGAGTTTCCTCCCTAAACAATGTATGCTCGGTCACACACTGTGAGGTTAAAGCTCTATGTTTTAATTCCCAAGCCCTCATTAACTGATGGTAATCTTCAGCGCCAACATGTTCTAAATCCTCTTGCAGCCAATTTAAAAGTTCTAAGGCTTTTTTAAGCAGATTTCCGTTAGTCATATAATTTGAAGTAATACCCCCAACGTACTCATCCATAATTTTTTGAAGTCTTTGCAATCCCTGAATTGGAGAAATATAACTTGGTGAAACAGTCCCTCCAGTAATCTCATTTTGAGCGATTGTGTAATTATCAAGAGGCTTGTAAACAGTTTTTTTAAAATCATCACATTGTTTATCTGTAACATTTATTCCTTCAGCTTTTTTGTCTTCGATATATTTAACTGCTGCTTTTGCTGCTAATCTACCCTCGGTAAAGGAACCTGATGAAAATTTATGTGCACTACCACCTACTGTATCCCCTGCCCCAAAAAGTCCATCAATAGTTAACATTCTATTATAACCCCAGAAGTATTCTGGAGGAGACAAATCCTCTGGCCCACTTACCCATGCTCCTGAACATGTTGCATGTGATCCCATTACATAAGGTTCAGATGTTGTTAACTCAGGATTTGTATACTTGGGATCAATATTTTGTGACGCCCAAACAACAGCTTGACCAACTGTCATTCCTAAAAAATTTTCCCATCCAACAGTTTCTAAATGTGGATCTTGAAAAGCTTCAGTTGTTACCATGTGGATTGGTCCATTACCTGAGGCAACTTCTTGAATAAATGCATGGTTTCTCAAACACGTAGGAGTTGGATGATGATCAATATATTCTCCAACTAATTCTTTAGTTTGATCATACCATTTTTTTTCATAATTTTCACCATTAGCATTTTGTGTATATGTTTTTAAATGTAAAAAATATGCTCCAACAGGTCCATAACCATCCTTAAATCTACATAACACAATTCTATTTTCCATTTGTGTCATCTTAGCACCTGCAGCGATAGGTAATGCGTAAGCTGATCCATTGCTCCATGGTGCATACCAAGTTCTTCCCATACCTTCTCCAACGGCTCTTGGTTTAAAAATATGTGATGCTCCACCAGCGGCTACTATAACAGTTTTAGATCTAAATACGTGAAAATCACCTGTTCTCATATTAAATCCAACTGCACCACCAATTCTATTTTCTTGGGACTCGTCCATCAACAAATGAGTAATTATTATTCTATTATAAATTTTATCTGCTGATTTTTTTGCAGCCTCTGCAACGATAGGTTTATAACTTTCACCATGGATCATGATTTGCCATTTACCTTCTCTTAAGTATCTCCCTGTCTTTTCATTCTTCATCATTGGAAGACCCCATTCATCAAACATGTGAACAGTGGAGTCGACGTGTCTTGCCATATCATAACCTAAATCTTCCCGAACCAATCCCATAAGATCGTTTCGTGCATATCTTACATGATCCTCAGGTTGATTTTCGTCCCATTGCATACCCATATAACAGTTGATCGCATAAAGACCTTGAGCGACTGCTCCACTCCGGTCGATATTTGCTTTTTCTACACAAATTATTTTTAAATCTCTCCCCCAGTGCCTTGCTTCAAAAGTGGCACCAGTTCCGGCCATTCCACCGCCAACAACTAATACATCACACTCTTCATAATGTGTTTTATGTTTAGCCATTAATAGTAAACACCTTTTTTAAAAGACTCCTTTGGAACAGTTGGTAGTTCTTGATCTGTATTTAATCCTTCTGGTTCGGAATAAAGTCTTTGAGAGTTAATCTCACCTTGATTAGGTTTATCACCTTCAGCAAGTTTAGGAATAAATTTACCCCATGGTTTAGTTGTTATTGGAGAAACAAAGTTTTTTTCTGTTCCATTTCTAAATTTGATTTTCCATGAAATGGTGCCCTTCTCTTCCTCTCTTCTAACTCTTACACTATGTCCCATAGGGGCGAAGTCGGCATAACCACGCACATCTATTGCATGATTGGGGCAAGCCTTAACGCATGAATAACACTCCCAACAAAAATTTGGTTCTATATTTTTTGCACGTCTGATGTTTTCATCAATGTGCATAATATCTGAAGGACAAATATCTACACAATGCCCACAACCATCACATCTTGTCATATAAACAAAAGTCGACATAATTTTATTTTCTCTTTAATTTTAATATCATATTAATAGTGTTTTGGCTCTTCTCTTTTTATACCTAGGCCAAATTGCTCAGGCGCATCTGCTGGTGGTGGTAAATTATCTCTAGAACCATCGGCTTCTGCTAAATTTTTTTGAATTGCTGCACCAGGTTTATAAAACATGTGTGCAAATTTAGACCAGTATACACCTCCAAATAAAGCCAGATTCGCTAAAACAAATAATGTAAGAAATAAAAAAGATAAACCAACGTGACCATTATATTGAGTATAAGACCATGCTAACCCGAAAGTTGCACAGGCTAATAAAGTAAGAACAAATAAATCTGCTTTAATAATTCTATACCAAGGATGAGCCTCTGCTGATACATCAACTCTTAAAAAAAACCAAAACCAGTAACCACCTAAGCATGTGAGTATTGCTCCTAAGTGCCAAAGCAAAGACCAAAACTCAGAGTTAGATTTACCTATACCAGTATAACCAAAAACTAATACGGATGAGGATACCCAAAATAAAATTGTGCCGTACATACCCAAAACATGGGCTAATCTTCTTTTTCCAAAACCCAATTCTGAAGTTGTTCCAATATCTACAACGGTTGTTTTTGCAATTATTGAGGTCTTTTCACCAATTCCCAATTTTTTAGTAGCAGCTAATTTTGCTTTTTTTGCGTTATTAAAAAAGTAGGTCAAATTCTTATGGTGTATCATTTGAATAACTGTTCCAGCAGCGATTAGAATTACCATTGCAAAAATAAAACCTTGCATAGCTAAAGGAGAGAGAGTCTCTGCTAATAGTGAAAATGGGTTTGTTTGTAACATGTCCGCCTAGTGTTAATTATTTTTTCAAAGATAAATATCTAATCTACTTAAAAAAAGAGATCAACCTCAAACTAATGGCAATTTGTCTTTATAATAAGGCTATTTTTTTCTTTTATAGTATTGCTTGCTTGGAATAACTGATCTGACTCCTCCTTGTGGATTCTCCACATCTCCAGGTCTTCTTGGTATTAAATGAAAATGGCAATGTAGGATCGATTGACCTGAAACTTTACCGATATTAGTTCCCAAATTAAAACCTTCTACATCTGGGTCCTTATTTAGGATATCTTTTTTAACAGCTTTTATGAGATCATTACAAGCAACAAGTTCTTCATTTGTTAAATCAAAAAAATTCTTCATGTGTCTCTTGGGTATTATTAAACAATGATATTTTGAAACTGGGTAAGTGTCGTAACTAGCGTAAGCTAGATGATTTTTAATTATAACACCACTTTCTTTGCAATTACAAAATAAACATGGATCATTTGGATCTCTCATAAGTCAAAATTTATATAAACCAGTTCTACTTATAGCTGAATTATAATATTTAGAAA
>CABYYA010000016.1 GCA_902523125.1 uncultured Pelagibacteraceae bacterium
TTATATAGTCTTGATATGTTGCCACCATTCTGGCAAACTGTTTCTTATTTCAATCCAGTAGTTTACTTAATTGATGGTTTAAGATTTTCATTTTATGGAATATCAGATTTTAATATTTGGATAAGTGTAGGATCAATGGTCTCATTTTTAGTGATATGTGTGATCTCTGTCTCAATTCTCTTAAAAAAAGGTTACAATATTAAGTCATAATCGACCCATCATATTTAGGGTGTTTATTAGTTAATATTATATTAGTAAATATTTTTATTGAAATTGCTCTGACTCTGTTGAGCCTTCCATTGCCGTGGTTGAACTTTTACCACTACTTATTGTATTCGACACCGCATCAAAATAAGATGTACCAACTTCTCTTTGATGTTTTACGCTAGTATATCCATCTTTTTCACGAGCAAATTCTAGTTGTTGAATTTTTGAGTATGCAGCCATACCTTCTTTTTTATATTTTTCTGCTAACTCAAAAATAGCAATATTTTGAGTATGAAATCCTGCAAGTGTAATAAATTGAAACTTATAACCCATTTGGCTAATTTTTTGTTGAAATGATGCTATTTCTTCATCCGATAAATGTTTTTTCCAATTAAACGATGGAGAACAATTATAAGCTAAAAGCTTTCCAGGAAATTTTTCATGGATTGCGTCAGCAAATTTTTTTGCCTCTTCAAGATTTGGTGTTGCAGTTTCACACCAAATTAAATCTGAATAAGGTGCATATGCTAAACCTCTAGATATAGCCTGATCAATTCCAGCTTTTACATAGTAAAAACCTTCTGGTGATCTTTCACCAGTCAAGAAAGGTCTATCATTATCGTCATAATCATTTGTAATTAATTTTGCAGCGTTTGCATCTGTTCTGGCTAAAATTATTAAAGGTACATCAGCAATGTCAGCAGCTAATCTTGCAGCTTTTAAATTTTTTATCATGGTACCTGTTGGAACTAATACTTTGCCACCCATATGTCCGCATTTTTTTTCACTTGCCAATTGATCTTCAAAATGAACACCAGCAGCGCCTGCTTTAATAAATTTTTTTGCAAGCTCAAACACATTTAAAGGTCCACCAAATCCAGCTTCACCATCAGCTATTATTGGAAGCATATAATCAATTCTTTTTTCTTTTTTCATATCGCCATCTTTTAATTCCATATGTTGGATTTGATCAGCTCTTATTAATGCATTATTCATAGACTCTACTAATTTCGGAGCACTATCGTAGGGATATAAAGATTGATCAGGATACATTTCTCCTGCACTGTTAGCATCAGCAGCCACCTGCCAACCACTCAAATAAATTGCTTTTAAACCAGCTTTTGCATGTTGGACTGCATGGTTACCTGACAGGGACCCAAGAGTATTTACATAATTTTCAGTATTTAACAATTTCCACAGTTTTATGGATTGTTGTTTACAAATTGAATATTCAATTTTAATAGAACCTCTAAGTCTTTCAACTTCTTCAGGAGTATAATCTCTTTTAATCCCTGCAAATCTTTTTAATTCGTATGAGACATTCTCAGCACTCACTATCGTTTCCTTTGGTTTTAAAAGCTATTATTGAAAAATGAAATTTAGTAGAAGTTATAAGATTTAGTTTGAGTCTGTAAGTGTCTCAGTTAAATCGTTCATTCCACTAGAACCCCAGTCACAATGGTCATCTCGCATGTAGATCCCTCTGCTATTATGTCTAGCTAGATCCTCATGTCTGATGATTTGAGCTTCGTTATCAGTGTTTTTTAATTTTTCGTCCATGTAAATCTTATAATTTACAAAATTTACAAAATCTACTTAAAAGTTAAAAAAGCTTGTAAATCATATAAAAATTTTGTAAAAATAAATTTACAAAATTTACAAATAGAAAATATGAGTCAATTAGATTTAAAATTGGGACCAAAAATCAAGGCTTTTCGAAGACAATTAGGACTTCAAGCTAACAAATTAGCTGAAGATTTAGATATTTCACCTAGTTATTTAAACTTAATAGAGGGTGGCAAAAGAAAAATAGATGGAGATTTACTTTTAAAAGTTTGTGAAAAGCTGAATATTGAGCTTTCTCAATTAACCTCAAAAACTGACATTAATTTAGAAAATACTTTGTCAGAAATTCTTGATGATAAATTGTTTGAAGATTTAGATATTTTAGCCCCAGAAGTTAAAGATCTTGTTGGTACAAATCCTAAAATTGGTAGAGCAATAGTAAGATTGGGAGATATTTTAAAAAAGAAAGATCACGAAATGATCAATAAAATTGAGACAATATCTGGTAAGATTGTTGATAATAGAAAAAATTCATTTCCAGGCGAAGTTATTTCAGATTTTTTACAAGAACATAAAAACTATTTTCCAAAGTTAGAAGATTTTGCAAATAAAGTTTTTGAAAAAGTTCAAAAAAATAATCGAACAAGATATATATCTCTATGTGATTATTTAAAATCAGAATACGACATAACTGTAAAAGATGTTATTCCAGAGGAAAAAAAACCTTTTTCTAAGATATATCAAAAAAATAAAAAAGAGCTTTTATTAAGTGACTATAGTTCTCTGGAAACGAAAAAACTTCATGCAGCTGCCCAAATAGCTCAAGAAGGTTCTGATAAAGAAATTGAGGAATATTTAACTAAATTCAAATTTCCTTCCGATGAATCTAAAAAATTGACTAAAGTTGCATTATTAAATTACTGTGGAGCGGCAATATTAATGCCCTACAAATTATTTCATGCAGAATGTAAAAAGCTAAAATATGATTTAGAATTATTGCAAAACACCTTTGCAACTTCTTTTGAACAGGTAGCGCATAGAGTAACTTGTTTACAAGATCCAAAATTACCAGGAATACCATTTCATTTTTTAAGAGTGGATATGGCTGGAAATATTTCTAAAAGATTTTCATTATCTGGAATAGAAATCCCAAGATATGGCGGTGCTTGTCCACGTTGGAACGTTTACTCAGCTTTGACGAGACCTGGTGTTATTCAAGCTGCAGTTAGTAAAATGTCCAATGGTGAAAAGTACGTATGTATTGCTAGAACAGTTGAAAAAGGAATTGGAAGATTTGGACAATCGAAAAGTATTTTATCTATAGGATTGGGATGCGAAGCGAAATATGCTAAAGAGTTTATTTACTCTGAAAATTTAAACATCAATGATAAATCTACAGAAATACCAATAGGTGTGTCATGTAGGACATGTGATAGATTAGACTGTTCTCAAAGAGCTTTTCCTCCATTACACAAAAAATTTGATGTTGATATCAACTCAAGAGGTGTTTCAGTATATGTTGGAGATAAAAATTCTTAACTTAAAGTTTTATGATTAAATTTATAATACCAGCAATTATTGTTTTCTTACTTGTTCTGTTTTGGGAAAATATAAATGAATTAGTTTACAAAAAATTTAATATCAAAATAAACTATATTGTTGCAATAATTATTGTTGCAATTTTAGGTGTAATTTTTACTTTATTGTATTTTTAATTAGTTGATGATGAGAGATCAAATATGAAAGAAATATTTAAAAATGTAAAAGAGAAATTAACATCCAAATATTTAGAAAATAATAGTTCAAAAAGTGGCAATATACTCAAAGATGTGAGAGAAAAATTAACTGCCAAATATCTTGAAAAAAAAAGCTTAAAAAAAACCAAAAAATTTAAACCTAGAATAAAAGCTAGATTAAGAAAAAATAAGCAAATAATTAATAAAAATATTGATAATTTTTTTGGTTGGATAAAGGGAGCAGAATTAGTTGAGCTTAAAGAATGTAATACAGCTGAGGACCCAGTTAGACCAGAATTAGATGTATCTTTCAGAACAAGTAATGGAAGAAAAATTTATGGCGTAAAATATAAAAAAGAAATACACGCAGTTATGTGTTTCGCTTTTACAAATAAAGTTCCTAAGAATGTTGAGGAATTGGATAAATTTAGCCAAGATGCACATCTACAAAGTACTCTTCGAGGGCAAAACGTTGGTCAAATTGCAATTGCATACACTGTTTGGTCTAAAAAAAAGGGGGGTGGAAAATTAATTGTCAATGAAGTTTTTAAAAAGATTAAGAAATCAAATCATTTAAATAGATTAATTACACTCTCTCCACTCACAGAAATGGCAACAAAATTTCATAGCAAAAATGGTGCAAAGCTTCTACAAATAAATGAAAATTCTCAAAATTTTGAGTATGAAATCATAAAAAATTAAAAAAATTATTTTACTTACGGTAAAATAAATTATTTATCTTTAATTTTATTTTAGATAATTTGACTACTGATTCCTTATTAGCGGGTAAATTTTAGGATTTAAATATTTTAAATTAGTTAATAAAATCAGAATTAAGGTGGTCAGTCCTATAGAAATACAGAGATAAATTAAAACTTTAAAGTCAAATTGCCATGCTAGCTCAAATATATTTTCAATAATAAATTTTGAACCAAAAACCGCAAAAAATACCGCAATTAATATCACTGACTTAAAAATGATTAAAAATTCAATTAACGATGAAAAAATAATATTTTTTTTTGAAAATCCTAAAATTTTGAATATTAAATTTTGATATTCTTTCATTTTGCCTTGAACAATTATTGCACTTGAAATCACTATTAAACCAATAACGATTGTTATTGCAGAAATTAATATAACAGCTATAAAAATTTTGTTTAAAATAGA
Organism: uncultured Pelagibacteraceae bacterium; assembly: GCA_902523125.1. Lineage (GTDB taxonomy): Bacteria > Pseudomonadota > Alphaproteobacteria > Pelagibacterales > Pelagibacteraceae > Pelagibacter. The sequence continues at coordinate 4,677 of CABYYA010000016.1, forward strand.
TGTTACTTTATTCAAATAATCTGCAATTTTTATCATTGATAAACTTGGAAGAACTTTAAGCATTTGTATTTCATCAAATTTATCCAAATTTTTAAATTTTGTAGTCGCCAAATACTCATGAGGCATTTTGGTTGCAAACTCAGGGTTAAATAGCATTGCAAAATTTATGTTAAGATCTCTATAATCAACCTTTCTAAAATTCGTTACCTCACCATCAATTTCTCTACCATAAATATTCAAAGTAAATATGTCCCCTAAATTAATACTAAAATCTTTGGCAACTTTTGCGTCTAATGATATTTGGAGTTGATTAGATTTTGATAAGTCCCACCACTTACCCTTTACAATTATATTATCCTCAGGTACGTTTTCTGTCCACGATGATCTTCTTTCGCTTTCTATTACCCAGTAACTATCATTATCACTATCAATATATGTATTTGGATTTATACCGTTAATTTTGATAATACCTGAAGAAACCATTGGTACGATTTCAATATTTGCATCAGGATCCATTAACAAAATACTCTTCTCAAATTTTTCTTTTTCTCCATTTTGAATACCTACAAAGAAATAATCTGGTGCAATATCAGGAATTGATTTTGCTATTTCTCTTTGAAAGTTTGTTCCAACTAGAGCTAAAGTTAATAGTAAAGTAACACCTAAACCCAGAGACATAATTGTAATAGGTGTGATACTTTTTGTTTGAGTGATATTTTTGATAGATAATTTTAAAGAGATACCTAAGTTTACTTTTAATTTTTTAAGTGAAAAAATTATAAATTTTGATAGTAAAAAAAACACAATTAAACAAATAAAAAATGCTCCAAAATAACCCAGGCTATAGCTTGGATTTTCAGATTGGAAAGTGAATAATAGGATTAAGATTGATAGAAAAAAAATGCTTAAAATAGCTAATTTTTTTGAATAATAAAATTGCAAATTTTGAAATACATTCCTAAATAAATTTGAAGCTTTAACTTGATCAATGGAGTTAATAGTTGGAATAGAAAAAATAATTAAAACTAATAAACCTATCAAAAATATTTTAATAAAGTTAATATAAGAAATAGAAGGATAAATATTTAATCCAATCCCATCAGATAAATATTTATTTGCAATAGGCACAGTTACAAAACTGGTGATATACGCACAAATGCTGACGACGAGCAATAATATAAATAACTGCAGATAATAAAGTTTTTTAATATTTCCAGAATAAAAACCGACAGCCTTTCTTACTGCTATAGACATATTGTTTTGGTTAATGAAAGATAAAAAAGTATTAGAAATTCCAATTCCAGCAATTAACATTGCACTAATTGATACGAGTGATAAAAATTGTGAAAAATTATTGATAATTCGCTTCAATCCACTGGCAGAGTTTTCAGGATATCTAAGCTTTACTTTTTGATCATCCTTAAAAATTTTTTCAATTTTTTTTTCAAAAATATCCGAATTTTTATTTTGAGTAAATTTTACTTTGTATTCATAATTTAAAAAACTACCAATTCCATTCAATTTCAAAATATTCAAAGTTTGTTCGCTTGCTAAAGCCCAATCACCAAAAGCCACGAACCCACTAACATCAGGAACAGACTTTATCTTGCCAATGACTTTAAATTCTTGATCCTGAATTATTACAATTTCATTAATCTTAATTCCAAGAGTGTTTGACAAACTTTCATTAATTAAAATTGTTTTTGGTTCATTGTGCATCCTTTCAAAAGCTCCCTTAGGCTCATAAACAATCTCACCGTAAAGAGGATATTTTTTATCAACTGTTTTTATTCTAGTAAATAAAGATTTATTTTCTTCACGATTGGTTGTTGAAAGCATTGTACTAAACTCAATCACCTTGGAGACAGTGGCGAATTCTTCGACCTTATCTATTAACTTTAAATTTCCTTGATTACGATTATAATCAATTTCAAAATCTCCTCCAAGCAATGCTTTAGCATTATTATTTAATTCTTTTTTTAAACTGTCCTCGATAGTAAAAATTGCACTTAATATAAAAAGACTAATATATAGTGTTACAATAATACTTGAAATTTTTTTATAATTCCTTCTCAAGTCTCTCAAAGCGTATTTAAATATCATATTTATTTCATATACATTAATTAATTTTTCCATCTTTAATTTTAATTTTTCTGTCGGTTTTATTTGCAAGTTTTGTATCATGAGTAACTATTATTAATGACGAACCCTCTTCTCTGACATAATTAAATAATATCTTAGAGATCATTAAAGAATTTTCTGTATCTAAATTTCCTGTTGGCTCATCAGCTAAAATTAATTCAGGTTTCATTGCAATTGCTCTTGCAATGGCTACGCGCTGTTGCTCACCTCCCGATAATTGGCTTGGTAAATTATTTAGTCGATGTTTTAGACCAAATCTATCCAATAATTCTTTTGCATTTCTCTCAGGATTTTTAAATTTATTAAGTTCAAGAGTTAGAGCAACATTTTCAACGGCTGTATAATTAGGAATCAAATAAAAAGACTGAAAAATTATACCAATACTTTTCTTTCTAATCTTTGATACTTGGTCATCATTCAATTTAGTTATCTCCTGATCTTGAAAAAATATTTTACCTGACGTTGCACGCTCTAAACCTCCAACCAGCATAATTAGGCTTGTTTTTCCTGAGCCACTTTCACCTACTATTGAAACAGTTTCTTTTTTTTTAGTAATTAAGTTTATATTATTTAATACACTTATATTATCCTTGCCAGTTTTATATTTAAGATTTACTTTTTTTAATTTAAGAAGAATGCTCATGTATAAAAGTTTTATTATTAAAATAATTGTTCTCTGTCTACTGACCATAAACTCGTATGCAATTGAAAAAATTGTATTGTTTGGAGACAGTATAATGGCAGGTTATGGCTTACCAAATGAGTACCATTTATCATTCGTTTTGCAAGAAAGCTTAAAATCTAAAGGTCACAATATAGAGGTAATTAATGGAAGTGTGTCAGGCAGTACTTCATCAGGAGGAGTAAATAGAGCAGAATGGACTTTATCAGAGCATGGAATAGATTTAATGATTTTAGGCTTAGGTGCTAATGACATGTTAAGAGGTATTGACCCCAATGAAACTAAAAATAATTTAGAAAAAATAATTCAAATTTCACAAAAAAAAAACATTGATATCATTATAGCTGGAATGATTGCTCCTAACTCACACGGATCTAAATATAAAAAAAAATTTGATAAGATTTTTTCAGATTTATCAAAAAAATATAAATTAGAACTTATTCCTTTTTTGCTTGATGGTGTGGCTACAAAGTCAGAATTTAATTTAAGCGACGGTATACATCCAAATCACAAAGGAATAATAATTATTAGTAAAAAATTGGAAAAGATAATTTTAAAAAAACTCTAAAATTTATCAATGATAGAAAAAAAACCATATCACCATCTTTCTGATGGAACATTTAGAAATCCAGACGGCTCACCCAAAAGAGATACTAATTTGAAATGGTCTTTTAAAATCTTTAATAAAGAAAAAAAGAAACTAGATATGACAATTAATGAAGGTCATGTTCTTGCAAAAGATCAAGTGTTAAGTGATTTAAAAAGATATAAAAATGGTGATTATATTGCTTGGATTGGTCATGCTACCTTTATAATAAAATTAGGAGATACTACTATTATTACGGATCCAGTTTTTTCTAAAAATGCAGGTCCATTAATATTTGGTCCAAAAAGATTTACTGATCCTGCTTTGAAATTAAGCGAAATACCAAAAATAGATTTATTTCTACTTACACACAATCATTACGATCATCAAGATATGATGACCATCAGGAGTTTTCCATATAAAGATACAAAAGTTTTAACACCACTTAAACTTGGTAAATACTTTAGGACGAATGGATATCGAGATATTAATGAAATGGACTGGTATGATGAAATAAAAATCAATAAAAATTTAAAAATTACTTTTCTTCCAGCTGTTCATTGGTCAAAAAGAAGTTTAACAGACACCAACAAAACTTTGTGGGGAAGTTTTTTAATTGAATTTAATGAAAAAAAAATATTATTTGCCTGCGATACAGGATATGGAAATATTTATAAAGATTTAGGAAATAAATATGGACCAATTGATTTAACTATAATTAACATTGGCGCATATAATTTTTATCCAATTATGCCTCAAAAAGATAAATCTATCTATCATACTAATCCAGAGGAGGCCCTTAAAATTGGCAGAGATTTAAAAAGTAAAAAGGTACTAGGTATGCATTGGGGAACATTCGTATTATCTTTAGAACCAATTATGGAGCCACCAATGAGATTTAAGAATAATAGTGAAAAATACGGATTCAATAAAGAAGATGCACTTATTTTTAAGATTGGTCAAATTTCAAAAATATCAGATATTATCAACTAAAAATTTATGAAAAAAATTAATTGGAATTATCCGACGTCCATTTGGGTAGGTGAAAATAGAATTAAAGATTTAAGTCTAGCTTGTAAAAATATAAATATTAAAAAACCTTTATTGGTTACTGATAAAGGACTAGGTCAATCAGCTATTGTTAAAGATGCTTTATCACATTTAAAAAGTAATAATTTGTTAGCCGAACTATTTCACGATGTGATTGGTAATCCAACGGGTAAAAATGTAAGCGATGGAGTAAAACATTATAAAGAGAGAAATTGTGATGGCGTGATTGCTTTTGGTGGTGGAAGTGGTCTTGATGTAGGAAAAGCAATTGCATTCATGATAGGTCAAACATTATCATTGTGGGATTTTGAAGATGTTGGTGATAATTGGACTAAAGCTGACTCAAATAAGGTTGCTCCTATTATCGCTGTGCCCACTACAGCCGGAACAGGCTCTGAAACTGGGAGAGCATCTGTTATTTTGCATGAAGAGCTAGGAGTAAAAAAAATTATATTTCATCCAAAATTTTTACCTTCTATAGTTATTTTAGACCCAGTTTTAACAAAAGATTTACCCAAAAAAATGACAGCTGCAACAGGCATGGACGCGTTAGCTCATAATCTAGAGGCATTTTGTGCTCCAGGGTATCACCCAATGGCTGACGGAATAGCTTTAGAGGGTATGAAGTTAATTTCTAAATGGTTACCAGAGGCATATAAAAATGGATCCAACCTTGAGGCTAGAATGAACATGCTTACGGCTGCAAGTATGGGTTCTACCGCATTCCAAAAAGGCCTAGGCGCAATTCATTCTTTAAGCCACCCAGTAAATGCTTTAAACAACCTTCATCACGGCCTATCAAACGCAATTTTCATGCCATATGTTTTAACTTTCAACAGAAATGTAATTGAGAGTAAAGTAAAGAAGATTTCAGAGTATCTAGAACTGAAAAATAAGTCTTTTGATGGTTTTTTAAAATGGATTTTAGATTTAAGAGAACAATTTGAAATTCCACATAAATTATCAAGTTTGATAAATGAAAAGGATTTACAAATTGATCGTTTATCAAAAATGGCTTTAGAGGATCCATCAACAAGCGGTAATCCAAAAAAATTGAAGATTGAAGATATGAAAATTATGTATCAACACAGTATGTCTGGTAATTTGTTTTAAATGAAAAATCTTAACATTTTAATAGTTGAAGGAAATTTAAGAGATGAAAATCAAAGTTTTTCAAAAGTTGGTATTCAAACTCATACTGAGAGTCTAAAAGATAGTCTTAATAGATTTAACCATAATTATTGTTTTGATGTTATCAATCCATCATCAAATTTCAATTTAGACGAGACAAAAAATAAACTTCCAAAATATGATGGATTAATTTGGGGTGGAAGTAGTTTGAACATTTACAACAATACACCAGAGATAAAAAGACAAATTGAATTCATGAAAGAATGTCAAAAACAAGTGAAGAATATCTTAGCGATTTGTTGGGGAATGCAAGTTGCTGTGACTGCCGCTGGTGGAGAAGTAAAAAAAGCAGAAAAATCTCATATTGGAATAGCAAATGCGATTAAAATTAATAATGAGGGATTAAATAATTCTATTTATAGGAATAAGAATAATGATTTCAATTCACCAGCATTTAATTTTGATGAGGTAGTCAAATTACCAAAAAATGCAATTTGTTTAGCATCAAATGAAATTAACAAAGTTCAAAGTCTATATTTTGAGGTCGGAAAATCTAAAATCTATGGTTTACAGTATCACCCTGAAATTACTTACGAAAAAATGATTAGTTTAATTGAGTTTAGGAAAGACAGATTAATTCAAGTGAGAAAAGTGTTTAAAGACGAAGCAGAAATTAAAAATCACATATTATTTATCAAAAAAGAAATTACTGTGTCAAATAAGTCTCAAAGAATGATTGAGTTAAAAAACTGGATAGATAGTATAAGCTAAATCAAAATGTTAAGTTATATAATACCTTTTATAATTCTTATTTTAATTGTCGTATTTATTCATGAATATGGACATTATTATTTTGCAAAAAAATTTGGTGTAGGTGTTACTGATTTTTCCATTGGTTTTGGTAAGGAAATTTTCGGTTGGAATGATAAATCTGGCACAAGATGGAAAGTATGCTGGATACCTTTAGGAGGATATGTAAAGTTTTTTGGAGATAGAAATGTATATTCTCAAGCGGATCATAAAGAAATTTTAGAAAAATACGGTGAAGAAGATCAAAAAAAATTATTTACTTTAAAACCTTTATATCAGAGAAGCTTAATTGTTTTTGGAGGTCCCTTAGCAAACTTTTTACTAGCTTTAGTTATTTTCTTCTCAATTTATACTTTTGTTGGTAAAGATTTTACACCCGCTGTCATTAATGAAGTCCAGATAGATAGCCCTGCTATGGCTGGAGGATTAAAACAAAATGATGTAATTTTAGAAATAGATGGGAACAAAGTTGAAAGTATAATGGATGTTTCTAAATTCATCACTATGTCAACTGATGAAGTTATAGATTTTAAAGTAAAACGTTTATATGATGAGTTAATTTTAAAAGTAAAGCCTAATACTGTTCCGGGTGAAGACAATTTAGGAAATAAACTTAATAAAAGAATAGTCGGTATAAAATTAGGTGCTTATAATAATGAGATTAATCATATTAAATTAGGACCTGCACAAGCTATATTTCACGCTGCTCATGAAGTTTATTTTGTAGGTATTTCCTCATTAAAATATATTGGTGCAATGATTTTTGGTAAAGCTGATACCTCTCAGCTTGGAGGACCTATAAGAATAGCAAAAATTTCAGGACAGGTTGCAGAATTTGGTGTTTTGGCATTTATCAGCATGATGGCATACATTTCAATTAGTCTTGGTTTAGTTAATTTGTTTCCAATCCCAATGCTTGATGGTGGACATTTAATGTTTTACGCATTTGAAAAGGTTTTAGGTCGGCCGTTATCTCAAAAAACGCAAGAAGGTTTTTTTCGAATCGGAATATTTTTATTATTATCTTTAATGTTTTTCACAACTTTTAATGACCTAAAAGACTTAGGATTGTTAAATTAATAATTTGCAAAAAAGTTTAAAAACTCAATAAAATCAACATTTTTTGTTACTTACACAACATATTGTGTATAACTTTTCTTAATATACTAAAAAAACTCTTGATTTATCAACACTTTTGACAACAATGAAAATAACCTAATAAAACCGGAGCTAAAATGAATAAAAAACAACTAGTAGTCAAAATTTCTGGGGCATTAAATTTAAGTAAAGCTGATGCTGAAAGAACTTTTGATACAATCACCAACACAATTTTAGATGCTTTAAAAGCTGATGATTCAGTAAAAATTGCTGGTTTTGGTACATATAAAGTAGCTAAGAGAAAAGCTAGAGTTGGAAGAAACCCAAGGACTGGTGAGCAGATCCAAATTGCTGCGTCTCAAAAAGTTAAGTTCTTACCCGCAAAAGCTTTAAAAGAAGTATTCAATAAATAAAATCTTTTTACAGCCTTAACGAGAGTCTCGTTAAGGCTGTTTCTATATGCATATTCTGCATACCCAATTTTCATAATCAGCGTTAGTTATTGACGGTTAATCAAATAAAACAATCTTATTTAACAGGGAGGTCTTATGACTAAATTAACAAAAGTAATAAGTGCGCCACTTATTAGTTTAATTATTTTATTAAACATGAGTAGTGCAGGAATGGCAGAAACCACAGTTTCTGCAGAAGTAGGTTTTATATTTAATACCTTGCTATTTTTAATGTGTGGGTTCCTAGTCTTTTTTATGGCTTGCGGATTTGCAATGTTAGAATCAGGAATGGTTACATCTAAAAGTGTATCTGTAATCTGTGCAAAAAATATAGGTTTAGTATCTATTGGAGCAATAATGTTTTGGATGGTGGGTTATAATCTTGCCTATGGTATTCCAGAAGGTGGATATATTGGTAAGTTTATTCCATGGTCAGATGCAAGTAAAATTGATACCGGATACGCAGATGGTTCAGATTGGTATTTTCAAATGGTGTTCTGTGTAACTACAGTTTCAATCGTGTCAGGAACTTTGGCTGAAAGAATTAAACTTTGGCCATTCTTTTTATTTGCTGCAATTTTAGCAGGAATTATTTATCCGATTGTAATGGGTTGGCAATGGGGAGGTGGCTGGTTAGCTGCAGCTGGTTTCTCTGATTTTGCTGGTTCAACATTGGTACACTCAACTGGTGGTGCAGCTGCACTAGCAGGCGCAATAATTTTAGGCCCAAGACTTGGTCGATTTACCAAAAAAGGCGAAGCGGCTGCACTTAAGCCTTTCGCAGCATCATCAATACCATTAGTAACATTGGGTGTATTTATCCTTTGGTTAGGTTGGTTTGGATTTAACGGTGGTTCTCAATTAGCAATTGGAACAGCCCCTGATGCAATCGCAGTATCCAAAATATTTATAAACACATTATTAGCGGGTGCAGGTGGTGTTTTAGCCGCTGCTGCTCTTACTAGACTATCTGGAAAAACAGATGTAGTGCAAATGCTTAATGGATGTATTGGTGGCTTGGTTGCCATCACTGCTGAACCATTAATGCCCTCACCTTTAGCTTCAATTTTAATTGGTGCTGTTGGTGGAGTAATTGTTGTTTATGGTACTAAATTTTTATTTGCAATGAAAATTGATGATGTAGTTGGAGCAATACCTGCTCACATGTTTGCTGGTATTTGGGGAACATTAATTGTTCCTGCAACTAATTCAGGTACAAATTTTGGTACACAATTATTAGGCGTATTATCAATAAATATCTTTGTATTTGTTGTTGCTTTAATTGTTTGGTCATTAATGAAAGCAACAATGGGTATAAGATTGAGTAAAGAAGCTGAAATGAAGGGAACTGACGTGTCAGAGACCGGAGTTATAGCTTACTCAATTCGTGATTAGTTGTTAACATCATGAGGATCCTTCGCTCTCTGTATACTCTCAGCGAATACTCACAGAAGGATCCTCATACTCTCTCTTAGTTAGTTAAATAATAAGCCCCTTCCTCTAGGGGCTTATTTATTTTGATCCCACAAATTTTTGTAATTAATAAAAGGTGACAAACCATAACTTGAATTAACATTTGTCAAATGGATAGATAAACTTTTTAAAGGAGATATACAAAACTCATTTTTATAGACCTCATTAATATATTTCTCAAAAGGATCATGACGATCTTCACAATTTTTTGTGAAATTTTCCCAGTATAAATTTAATAATTTTTTGCTAGTCAAAAAGGTACATAAAGTCTTATTAATTGTTCTCCAATGCCTATTATTTCCTATTAGGATGTTGGTTTTTTCATTATTCATATACAAATATGGATAATCTGTAGGACACATAAAAATATCTTTGCCTAATTGAGATGACACTCTTTCATATGTAGCAATCATCTCTTCCAACATAGTTTCAAAATGAAGATAATCATCTTCAACAAAAAAAATAAGATCTTCCCCAATCTCTTTTCCAATCTCAAAACATTGGAGTAAACTTGCTAAATTAGAGAAAGTTTGTTGTGTTTTTTGTTTTTTAATTTTGTCTTCAAATTTATTTGTGTCTAGAGAAATAACTTCACCATTTACATCTTTTATTATTTCTTTGATTTTATCTAAATTTTCAATTTTTGAGGAGTCATCTAGAATTATTGTTTTTAATTTTAAATCCAGGTATTTGCTTTGACAAAAATTAATAGAGTTTATCAATGATTTTATTGATCGAATTGAATATTCTATTTTTGGTTGTTCGAATAATCTTCTTTTATTTTGATCCCAAACTTCAATTTCTGTATTAACTCGAATAATTATAAGTATTGATTTAACTTTTCTAGTAATTTTTACTTCCCCCAATGGTAATACTATTGATTTTTTATTTAAAATTGAAAGATCCTTATTTAATTCTTTATTTAATGTAGGAGAAGTAAATTCATTCTGATCTATAATTTCAAAGCCAAAAAATTTACATATTTTAATGAAAAACTTTTTCATATGTTTTTATTTATGATATAAATATTTACAATATAATGACAATTAAATCATCCCAAACTCTTGTGACAGAAGCTTTAAAGGAGATTAAAACTATATCTACCGATGAAGCTTTTGAAAAATTTAATAAAAATGAGTGTAATTTAATTGACATTAGAGATGTAAGAGAATTAGAAAAAGAGGGAAGGATCGAAGACTCAAATCATATTCCAAGAGGAATGTTAGAGTTTTGGCTTGATCCGGAGAGTGCATATTTTAAACAAGGTAAACTAGATTTAAACAAAGAAATGATTTTATTTTGTGCTGGTGGAATGAGATCAGCTCTTGCAGCAAAATCTTTAAAAGATATGGGATTTAAAAAGGTTTCACATATTGATGGTGGTTTTGGTGCGTTAAAACAAAGTAAATTTAAAATTACTTAATTATTCAATTCATCTAGAGCAAATTTAAGTCTATCTTGTCCCCAAAATAAATTATTATTCACAACAAAAGTTGGAGCACCGAAAACATCATTTTGGAAAGCAATGTTTGTCAAATTTTTTAATTCATTTTTAATTTTTTGATCTTCAATACCTTTTTTAAAATCATCAGGCTTTATCTCACATTTTGATAGTATATTTTTTATAATTTCTTCCTTAGAAATATCTTCATTATTTTTCCAATAAGCATCAAAACATAAATCAAAATATTTATCTCTTTTATTACTATTAACAAAAAGATATCCCCTCATAAGATACAAGGAATTAATAGGAAATTTATCATTCCAAACAAAATCAATTTTATTTTTTTTAGAAATTAAATTGCAATCGTTTTTCATATTTTTCATTTTTCTCTCATTAAACGCAGGAGCAGTAATGCCCCCTAAATTATGAAGTCCACCAAGCAGAATTGCTTTATAATTAAATTTATTCCTATCACTGGAATTAATAATTTTTTTATGAGCCAAAAATGAATAAGGACTAATGAAATCAAAATAAAAATCGATTTTTTTAGTCATATAAACTTATGTTTTTGGCATAAAAAATTCTAATTAACCAATAAACTAATAAACCCAGGGGTCCAATTAAATATAAAATGATAAGTGGTATCGATAATAAAAATTTATTCATCATAAATTTTTGTGAATCTTTTACAATCCAACCTCCAGTAAATAAATTAATGGATATAAAATGTATCCAAAACATCATAAGAAAATTTTTGTTAGAAAATAAATCTTTTGTGTCATCAATCCCTTTATAAAGACTAAAATTAACATCAAAACTGTATGAGCTTAAATATGATTTGTACAATAAAAAAACATATGCACCACTTAATATAATGAATGGAAATATTGAAGTTACGAAATACCGTGAGAGGCTAGATGTTGGAAAAAAAATTAATATTAACCAAAATGGAAGAACACCTAAATTCACCCAGTAGTAGAGCATATCTATTGTAAAATAAGTATAAATTTGTTCGATCATTTTAAAATATATTATATTAAATCTGTCTATGATTCCTATAAGAAAAAAAAAAACTCTAAAAGTAACCGTCGAGGAGATGAGAAATTTTGCATTTGCTTATGTGGAAAAATATGCGCCATCAAAACAACAGCTCAAAACTTACTTACTAAAAAAAATACTTAAAAACTTCAGTACCTAATGTCAAAAAACAGGATATTACTAATTTGATAGATATTGTTATTTCAGATTTAGAAAAAAATAGATTTATTAATGATAAATTTTACTCAGAAAGCAAAGCTAAAAGTATGATTCAAAGAGGTAACTCAATAAATAAAATTAGAAATTATTTAATAGGCAAAGGTATTAATAGTGAATATATTAAAGAAACTGTAAATAAA
>CABYYA010000017.1 GCA_902523125.1 uncultured Pelagibacteraceae bacterium
AAGATCTTACACTGTTTACATTTTCAAAATTGAAAGCAAATTTTAATTATCAAGATATAGAAAAAGCAAAAGAAATTTTTTTAAAAATTTTAGATGATGAAGCCTTAAATAATATGCCAATTGATATTATAGAAAATTCAAAAAAAAGTTTTGATGAACGATTAGAAAATATTAATTGGGATGGTCATCATAATGATTTACCATTCAACCCTAGCGCTTTATCATTATACAAGTGGGCACCTATAGCAGAAGATTTAAAAAGTCTAGATCGTAAAATAGTTCTAAACTCAGTGATTTTAAAATGGGATGTTGTAAAAAAAGAATTTAATGAAAGAATAAAATTTTAAATATTTTTTCTGTTGTCTACCAAACTATCTACTACAGAAGGATCAGCTAAGGTAGTTGTATCACCTAATTGTCCATGTTCATTTGCTGCAATTTTTCTTAAAATTCTTCTCATAATTTTTCCAGATCTTGTTTTTGGTAGTCCTGGGGTAAAATGAATGAGGTCAGGAGTTGCTAAAGGTCCTATTTGTTTTCTCACCCAAAGTTTTAATTCTCTATCCAAATCACCCGTCTCGCTCTCTCCAGCGTTTAAAGTAACATAGCAGTACAACCCATTTCCTTTAATATCATGAGGATATCCAACCACTGCAGCCTCAGCTACTTTAGGATGCGCAACAAAGGCACTTTCAATTTCAGCGGTACCAAGGTTATGACCAGATACGATAATCACATCATCAACTCTACCAGTTATCCAATAGTAACCGTCTTTATCTCTTTTACATCCATCTCCTGTAAAGTATTTTCCATCAAACTGCGAAAAATAAGTGTCTATAAACCTTTGATGATCACCATAAACAGTTCTCATTTGGCCTGGCCAAGATTGAGATATACATAGTCTACCCTCACCTTCACCTTTAATTTCTTTACCATCTTTATTAACTAATACTGGTTTAATTCCGTAAAAAGGTTTTGTTGCTGATCCGGGTTTAAGCGGGATAGCCCCAGTTTGTGGTGCTATAAGAATTCCTCCTGTTTCTGTTTGCCACCAAGTATCGACTATTGGACATTTTGAATTTCCAACAGTTTTGTAATACCACATCCATGCTTCTGGATTTATTGGCTCTCCAACAGTTCCTAATAATTTTAGAGATTTTCTTGATGTTTTATTGACTGGTCCATCTCCTTCTCTCATCAAGGCTCTTATAGCTGTTGGTGCAGTATAAAAAGTGTTTACCTTGTACTTATCTACTATCTGCCACCACCTTGAGCTATCAGGATAATTTGGAACACCCTCAAACATTATAGTCGTTGCTCCATTTGCAAGGGGTCCATAAATAATATAACTATGCCCGGTAACCCATCCAATATCTGCTGTACACCAATAAATATCATTTGGTTTATAATTAAAAATATATTGATGGGTCATGGAAACATAAACCATATATCCTCCAGTGGTATGTAAAACTCCTTTAGGCTTTCCAGTTGATCCTGATGTGTAAAGAATAAATAAAGGATCCTCTGCATTCATCTCTTCAGGTTCGCAGTAATTCGGTACATCTTTAATTAAATCGTGATACCAAACATCTCTATCTTGATTCCAGTAAACGTAGTTACCAGTTCTCTTTACAATAATACATTTTTTTACGTCTGGGCAATTTACCAAAGCTTCATCAGTTGTTGCTTTTAAAGGAATTGTCTTGCCCCCTCTCACCCCTTCATCGGCAGTAATAATATATTCTGATTTACAATCATTAACTCTTCCCGATATTGACTCCGCAGAGAAACCACCAAAAATTATTGAATGAACGGCACCTATTCTTGCACATGCCAACATTAGGATTGCTAATTCAGGAATCATCGTTAGGTAAATAGTGACACGGTCACCTTTTTGTATCCCCAGCTTTTTTAGACCATTAGCGGCTTTTGAAACCTTTTGATGCAATTGCTTATAAGAAATTTTTTGAGTATCTTTAGGATCATCTCCAACCCATATAATAGCAGTTTTATCCTTTTTATCTTTTAAATGACGATCAATGCAATTAGCAGATGCATTCAGAGTACCATCTTCAAACCATTTAATTTTTACCTCGTCTTTACTATATTTAACATCTTTGATTTTTTTATAAGGTTTTATCCAAGTAATTCTCTTTCCTTCTTTTTTCCAAAATGAATTATTATTCTTAATAGAATCAGAATATTTTTTTTGATATTGAACTTTATTCGCTAAACTTCTTTTTACCCATTCAGGTTTAGTCTTAATAACTTGATCATTAGATGATGTTTTATTGACATTTTTCTTTTTAGATCTTTTGGCAGGAGCTCTTTTTATTTTTCCTCTTTTTTTATAAGATTTTTTCCCCTTTTTTCTTTTGGCCTTTTTCTTTTTCGATTTCTTTTTTTTTGGCATATTTTTTTTAAAATTTACTTATTTTATTTAAAATCTTCCAGCTTTTAGAGTCAATAGGCATTACAGATAATCTACTTTGTTTAATCAAAGATAAATGGCTTAAATCCTTGTTTTTTTTAATTTCCTCTAAAGATATAGGATTATCAAGTTTTTTTAAAAATTTAATAGTAACTGCAACAAATCTTCCTGATTTGTCTGTTTTATCAATGTAATGTTCTTTCACAACTTCAACTATTCCAACGATTTCTTTTCCAATATTTGAGTGATAAAAAAAACATTGATCACCCTTTTTCATAGTTTTTAAATTCTTAGCTGCTTGATAGTTTCTTACACCGTCCCAAGGCGTTCCTTTTTCACCAGCTTTTTTTTGTTGATCAATTGACCAAACATCAGGCTCTGATTTAAGTAACCAATATTTCATTTTTAAAACTAATAATTAAAATTAAATTTAAATAATTTTTTTAAAAAAAATTTGATATCGTCTAACAAAAAAAGTAGAAAAAACTGTATCCGCTTAACCTTGGGTGTATCTTTTTCTAAAAGAGGTATTATCTTTTTTTTATCTTCTTGCCATTTATTATGGTTAACTTTAGCATTTTCATTTCTAAAATCATAATTTTTAATTACATTATCTAAATCTATTTTATCTTTAGTTTCTTCATCAAAAATAAAACCAATTTTATCATTTAAAATATACTCATTCATTGTTGAGTCGTTATAACCAACAATATAAATACCTCTTGATATAGCTTCAACAATTGATATTCCTATTCCTTCTTTTTTTCTAGGAGCAATAAAAACATTGTATTTTTCCATAATACTTATAAATTCTTCTTTTGGCATAAAGTTTTTTTCAATTATTTTTAAATTATATTTTTTTAAGATATTTATATGACTTACTTTATCGATTTTTTTGACCTGGGTCTGGTTTCGGGAAGTATAAGATCTCATTAATATCTTTTTTATTAAAGAGATTTAACCATTCTTCCAATTTAATTCTTCCTCTATCCCAAAAAAAAATGTTTAATTTCGATTGGTTCTTAAAAGAGGATATAATATTAGGTTTTAAATAGTAATTTAGTTTTAAACTATCAATTTTTTCATCTTTAATGTTATCACTTATCTTATCTGAAAATTTAAGCACCTTAATTCCTAAATTTGATATTTGTTTCCAAAATATAGACTTAAAAAAAGAATTTCTAAAATTAAGTGCATCATACATTGGAGCCCACATTAACTTTTTATTTTTCAATTTTCTCAAAATCTGATGAGGATACATTACGTGAAAGAAAAATATGTAATCGAATTTATTTAATTCTTCGAGAGGTATTTTGTTTTTTTCTTTCCACCAAAAATCAGTAATTTCAAACTTTTCAAGAAATATTTCCCTTAAAAAATCCCCACTTCTTGTTGATTGATGACTCCAGTAATCTACAAAAGCTAGTCTTTTTTTTTTCATTAATATTAAGGTTTTAATAACTTTTTAATATTAAGCTCATTTTCATGGATCCAACTGATAACCTTGTCTAATCCTTGATGAACATTTATTTTTGGTGACCAACGATGTTCTTTTTTTATCTTTGATATATCTGAAATGTATATTTTTTGGTCACCTGGTCTCCAGTTGAATTTTTTAAATTTATTTTTTTTATTCATTTTTTTATTTAAAATTTCGATTAGCTCCAAAAGACTCATCGAGTTTTTTAAACCACCGCCTATATTATAAATTTTATTATTATTTTTTTTGGATTTTGATAATTTTAAGAAAAGTTTTACTAAGTCATCTATATACAAGGCATCTCTAACTTGTTTGCCATCACCAAAGATTTTTATCTTTTTTCCGAAATATGACTTGATGGCCAGCCAGACTATCCAGCCATGATCTTCAATACCATATTGCATTGTACCATAAATACAGCTTAGCCTAACTACCACTGTGTCTAAATTATAAATTCTAGAATAGTCTCTAGTATATTGATCCGCAGTACCTTTAGAACATCCGTAGGGAGAATATAAATCTAGGGGATAATTTTCATTAATACTTTTTATTTTTCCTGCAAAACTATATCTTTTTTTTCCTTGATGGACTTTTTTATTCGAAACATTTCCATAAACTTTATTTGTTGAAATATTAATAAATTTTGTTTTATTACTAAATAACCTTATTGCCTCCAATATATTAAAAGCTCCAATTGCGTTAGAATTAAAATCATTTCTAGGATTAGTAACAGATTTTGTAACTGTAACTTGACCAGCGCCATGAATTAGTAACTTAGGTTTTATCTTTTTGATGACTTTGGATATTTTTAAAAAATTTGAGGTATCAATTTTGTAAAAGTTTACATCAATATTTTTTTTTAGATTAAGAAGATTATCTTTACTTCCTTTTCTTGATAGATTATCTATAATATGGATACTCCACCCATGTTTTGAAAAATATAAAGCTGTATTTGAACCTATAAAACCAGCGCCCCCTGTAACTAGTAATTTTTTTTTTGATCTTTTCATCTACTTTAGAAGTTATTAAACCAATTATATTACTTTCACAATACCATACGAAATTTAAAGTTTTACTCCTGCTCCTTTTAAAAAATTAGCTTTTTCATCTAATGGCCATCTAGGTTTTGCTGGATAATCTAAATCATTGAATTGATTTAATTTAAATTTTTCTAAGCCTACCATCCCTATCATTGCAGCATTATCACCACAGAGCTCAATTGGAGGAAACATATTTTCATAATTTTTTTCTTTACATAGATTGATTAACATTGATCTAATTTTCTTGTTAGCTGCGACTCCACCAGCAACAACAAAAATTTTTTTTTTTAGATTATTTTTTTTTTCAAACTCTAAAAAGGCAATTTTTGTTTTCTTATACAGAATTTCTATAATTGTTTTTTGAAAAGAGGCTGCTAAATCAAATTTATCTTGTTCTGTTTTCATCTTTTTTGATATTTTTAAAACTGCTGTCTTTAAGCCTGCAAATGATAAGTTACAACCTCCCCTGTTAATAATTGGCTTTGGTAACTCATATCTTTGAGGATTTCCCTTATCAGCAAAAACTTCAATTTTAGGTCCACCGGGAAATTCTATTCCTAATAATTTTGCTGTTTTATCAAAGGCTTCACCCAAAGCATCATCTATAGTTGTGCCCAATCTTTTATAATTTCCAAGTCCTTTAACATTTAAAAACTGTGAATGTCCACCTGAAATTAATAAAAATAAATATGGGTAATTTAATCCTGAATTAATTCTTGGACTTAGAGCATGGCCTTCTAAATGATTTACTGCAATAAATGGTTTTTTAATTAAATTAGCAAAGGTTTTACCAAAACTTAAGCCAATCGATAAGCAAACAACTAATCCTGGTCCAGCCGTTGCAGCAACTGCATCTATTTCATTTATTTTTTTTCCGCTTTCATCCAATGCCTTATGAACAATCAAATCAATTTTTTCTAAATGGGATCGGGCAGCAAGTTCAGGAACAACCCCACCAAATTCTTTATGCACTTCTGTTTGGCTAGAAATAATATTAGAGAGAATTATAGGTGTTCCTTGCTCATTTTCTGAAATTAAAGATGCTGCAGTTTCATCACAGCTAGTTTCTATTCCAAGAATCAAGGGTTTTTTACTCATACAAATAGTTTTTAATAACTGTACAATCCCAATACAAGTAAGAAATGATTTTTTTATGAAAAAGAAAATAACTATTGGATCTCGAGGAAGTAAGTTAGCGTTATTATATGCCCAAAAAGCAAAAGAGAAAATTATTGAGACAACCAACTTTATTGATCAGGATATAAATATTGAAAAAATTTCTACCAAAGGTGATGAAATACAAGATACCAGATTATCCGACGTTGGTGGTAAAGGTTTGTTTTCAAGTAGTATCGAACAAGAGCTTCAAAAAAATAATATTGATTTAGCTGTTCATGCATTAAAAGATATGCCAGCAATTGAGACCAAAGGTCTTTTAACAGATACATTTCTTCAAAGAACTGATGCGAGAGAAATCGCAATAATTAATGGAAATAAAAAATTTAAAGATTTAAAACAGAATGCTGTTATTGGAACATCTTCTTACAGAAGACAATTTCAAATAAAAAAAATTAGGCCTGATGTTAAATGTAAACTTATAAGAGGTAATGTTGACACTAGAATAAAAAAATTAGCAGATAGTGAGTATGATGCGATAATTTTATCTTATGCTGGAATAAAGTATTTGAAATTAGAAGATAAAGTTTCAGAAATTTTTTCGATTGAGGAAATAATTCCAAGTGCAGGACAAGGTATAATTGCTATACAATGTAGAGAAAATGATAAAGATATGATTTCAATGTTAAAAAAGATTAACCATAAAGAGACTTATAAAAGAGCACATGCTGAAAGAAATATTCTAAAAATTTTAGAGGGAGATTGTGAAACAGCAGTTGGAATTCATTCTATAATAGATGAAAATAAAATTACAGTGGAAGCTGAGCTTTTTTCATTAGATGGTTCACAAAGATTTTATGAAAAAAAATCTGATAAATTAGAAAATTTTAGAGAACTTGGAAATGAGATTGGTCAAATTTTAAAAATAAAATCCAATAATTCTTATAAAAGATAAAATGCATATTCTATTAACCAGACCTTTGGAGGATTGTTCTGAAATGATCATTAAATTTCAGTCCCTTGGTCATAAGGTTTCACATTTACCTTTATTATCAATCAAAAAGATTCTACATGAAGAAATAGATCTTTCTAAGTTTAAGGGCATTATTTTTACAAGTTCTAATGCTGTAAGATTTTTAAATTTAAAGGGACTAGATAAAAATACAAAATGTTTTTGTGTAGGAAATGCAACTGAAAAAGAGGCAAGAGGTCACGGTTTTTCTAATACATTTGCTGCAGAGGGAAACGTTCTAAATTTGAAAGAGCTGATATTGCAAAATTTTGATAAAACAGAGGGTAAATTAATTTACGTAAGCGGAGAAAACATCTCAGTGGATCTTGATAGCCTACTTCAAAACGAAGGATATGAAGTTAAAAGATTGATAAACTATGAAACTGTACATAATGAGAAATTTGATGATGATTTTATCAATAAGTTAAAACTTGATATACCCGATATGGTTTATGTTTATTCACAAAATAGCGCGTCAAGTCTTTTAAAGTTTATAAAATTTAATCAGCTAGAGAGTCTTTGGATGAGTACTAATTTGATGTGTATAGGCGAAAAAACATCAGCTAAATTAAATGAAATTAAGTGGAAAAAGATATTTCTTTTTAATCCTGGAGAAGAGGAATTTTTGTTATATAAAATTTAAATATGGAAATAATAAATAATTTTTCTGAAGTTTTTTTATCGGTCTGGAACAGAGGGATACTAGGAGTAGATATTTTTCAAATATTAATTGGTATTGGGATATTTTTAATTTTTTTAATTTTTAGAGGATTAATAAGTAAACTTATTATTAAAAAATTAGAGATAATTTCTAAAAGAACTACTAATAAATTAGATGATACTTTTGTGTCTGCATTGGTTGGACCAGCAAGATTTTTACCTATTGTTTTGGGTTTTTTTATAGCAAGTTATTATATGACTTTTTCTATTGAAGGCAGAGAAGTTGTTGACACAATTAATAGAACATTAATAACAATTTTAATTTTTTGGGTCATACATCAAATTATTGAACCTGTGTCTTATATTTTAAGTGGACTAGATAAACTTTTAACAAGAGAGTTAATTGGTTGGATCATTAAATCCTTAAAAATACTAATTTTTATTTTAGGTTTAGCTGCTGTATTAGAACTTTGGGGAATAAAGATAGGACCAATTATTGCTGGTCTTGGTTTATTTGGTGTTGCAGTGGCTTTGGGTGCTCAAGATTTATTTAAAAATTTGATTTCAGGTATTTTAGTCCTAGTTGAAAAAAGATTTAAAATAGGCGATTGGATATTAGTAGAGGGAATTATAGAGGGTATAGTTGAAAAAATTGGGTTTAGATCAACAACAATAAGAAAGTTTGATAAATCACTAGCGATTATTCCTAACTTTCAATTTGCTGAAAATGCAGTTGTAAATGTTAGTGAAACTTCAAATTGGTTAATAAGTTGGATTATAACCCTCCAATATGACACAACAGTTGAACAATTGAAAACTATAAGAAATGAAATTGAGGATCATATTCAAAAAAGCGAAGACTTTAACACAAGCATAGGAATTGCAGTGAGGGTTGACAAATTTTCTGATAGTTCAATTGATATGTATGTTCGTTGTTTTACTAAATCAGACAGTTGGAATGACTGGTTATCAGTAAAAGAGAAATTAGCAATTGAAATTAAAAAGATTGTTGAAAAAAACAAAGCATCTTTTGCATTTCCAAGTTCTTCTATTTATATAGAAAAAAAATGATAGCTATTTTTTATTTGGCTTTACAAATATTAAAGCTTTATTCTTACGTAGTAATAGCGAATGTAATTATAAGTTGGTTAGTTGCATTTAATGTTTTAAATACACAAAATAGATTTGTTTATTCAATTTTAGAATTAACATATCGTTTAACAGATCCTATACTCAATAAAATCAGACGTTTTTTACCTAATTTAGGATCCTTAGATATATCACCCATTATATTACTTCTATTGATTTGGTTTGTAGAAATGTGTATGAAGCTCTACATCGCACCATTAATATTTTAAACTTATGATTTTAATAGACGGAAAAAAAGTAGCAGCCGAATTAAGAGAAGAACTTAGAAAAGAAGTAATTGAAATAAAAAATAAATATAACAAAGTTCCAGGGCTAACAGTTATATTGATTGGAGATCTTACCCCTAGTCAAATATATGTAAGGAACAAAGAGAAATCAGCAAAAGAGGTTGGTTTAAAGTCTGACGTAATTAAATACCCAGACTCTGTCGAAGAAAAAGTTATTTTGGACAAGATTAATGATCTAAATAAAGATAAGAGCGTTTCAGGTATTTTAGTTCAGTTACCTTTGCCAAAACATATCGATAAACAAAAAATTATTGAGGCTATTCATCCATCTAAAGACGTTGATGGATTTCATCCTATGAATGTTGGTAATCTTTCCTTAGGTTACGAGAGTTCCGTGCCCTGTACTCCACTAGGCTGTTATTTATTAATTAAAAAAATTGAGCCAAACTTAAGTGGAAAAAAAGCAGTTGTAGTTGGAAGATCTAATCTAAATGGAAAACCGATGACACAACTTCTTTTAAAAGAAAATTGCACGGTAACAATTACCCACTCAAAAACAAAAGATCTCAAGGCCGAATGTTTAGAAGCAGATATTATTATTGCTGCTGTCGGTATCCCCGAACTTGTTAAAGGAGATTGGGTTAAAAAAGACACAATCGTAATTGACGTTGGAATTAATAAAACCGATAAAGGTATCGTTGGTGATGTTGCATTTGATGAAGTTTCAAAAAATGCCAAAGCTTTAACACCAGTTCCAGGTGGAGTTGGACCAATGACAATTGCATGTTTATTAAAAAATACCTTAGAGTGTTTCAAAAGATCGCAACTTTAAAGTTACAACTTATCAATTTTTTGATACTTTATAGTGTGAAGAAACCTAAATATCCTTATAGAATTGCAATAGTATTCTTAATTTTAACAGTTCCAACTATTGGAGCAACCCAACTGGGGTGGTACTTATATGACCAACAAACGGGTTTTGATTATGGTATGATTGTTGGAACATTTTCAGTTATATATGCTGCTTGGTTAATGTATGAAAAAAATTGGCGAGAAGAGGAAGAGGATGATGATTAGATTATGGAAAAATTAATTTTTTTTGGATTAGTAATTCCAATTTTCCTTTTTGTTTTATATTTGGGTGGCACAGCCATTATGAGTGGTTTTAGCGCTAAAGAAGCTAATCGAAAGGTAAAGGATGATAATGAAGACAACATTTCTTATGATCAACTTAGTGATGAACAGTCTTTAAGTGATGAGCTTGAAAAACTTAACAAATTAAAAGATTCTGGAGTTTTGACACAAGAGGAATTTGAAAAGGCTAAAAATAAATTACTAAATAATTAAATTACTTTGATAGTAGTAATAATGTTGCCCCAGAAATAAATATTATAATACCCATAATTTCGATAAAAGTTATTTTTTCCTTAAAAAGATATTTTGACGACATATAACTAAAAAGTATTTCAATTTGGCCAACTGCTCTAACAAAAGAGGCTTGAATTAAGGTAAACGCAAAAAACCATGATAGTGTTGCTAAAAAACCAGCTAATCCTGTGAAACAAATTTCAACTTTATTTTGATAAAATTTTTTAAATTCTGACTTCTCAAAAATCAAAAGATAAGTCGTTACTACTGCGGTTTGGATAAACAAACCAAAAAATAAAGTTGTAATTGCCTTATCAAAATTTGATGAAAAATTTTCAAGAGATAATGCTGCTGCTCTGAAATAAACAACACTCAAACCTAAAATCAGACCTGTTGTTAATCCTATAAGAGTAACTTTTGAAAAAAAATTTCTAAAAAATAATTTTACATTTTTAATTGTTATAACAATAACACCTATAGTGGCGACTATTATTCCAATAATACCAAATAAATTTAATTTATCCTTAAGTATAATATATTCGAATATAGCTATTTGTATCACCTCTGTTTTACTTAAGGACGTTCCCACAACAAAATTGGAAAATTTGAAAAGATACAACAATAGTAATGTGAATATGACCTGAAAAATTGCTCCTAAGAAAGTGTAGTAAATAAAATTATTTTGATCTAAAATTATATGAACTATGTCAAAACTACGAAAATTAATAAAAAATATTATAAATGCAAATGGCAAAGCAAAAGCAAACCTTACATATGCTGAGGCAACCAATGATAGATTCTTATTTAATCTTTTCTGTAACGATGTTCTTAAATTTTGAAAAAAAGCTGCTAAAACTGTAAAGATAATCCAATTCATAAATTTATTTAGATCAAAGTTTTAATAGAATTAATTACTTAGTTGTATCTAAAAAAACTACTTTTTCTCCATTAGCCAAAGAGCATCTGCACCTAAAAAGTAAATTTTCCCATTACTTGGATGTACTTGAATATCTCTTATTCTTCCAATTTTATCCTTAAAAACAATATCTTCCCTCACATTTGAAGTGTTATCAAATATTAATTTTCTCAAAGACTTATCTTTTAGTGAGGTAACGAGAGCATGTCCATTCCACTCATTAAATTCTTTACCTTTATAGATTGTTATCGCACTTGTTGCGATAGATGGAACCCAATAATGTATTGCTTTTGTAAATCCCGGTTTCCATTTAGGCCCGATTGGAATGCCTGAATAGTTTGTTCCACCCCATCCTAAAATCTTCCATCCGTAATTTTCACCTTTTTTGGCTTCACCAAACCAATCACCCCCTCGTGCTCCATGATTACTCATATAAATTTTTCCGTCATATGGAGACAAAGTTAAACCTTGAGGATTTCTAATTCCGATTTGATAAATTTCTGGCAGCCAATCTGATTTACCTTGAAATTTTGGATTATCTTTTGGAATACTACCATTAATATTAATTCTAATAATACTGCCAGGATGTTTAGTAGGATCTTGCGCAATCATTCCCTGACCTCTCTCTCCAGCAGATATAAATAGAAAATTATCTTTTATCACAAGTCGTGATCCAAAGTGATATCCAGAGTCGATCGGTGGATTTGCTTGAAAAATATTTTTAAATAAAAGATTTTGTCTATTAAACTTAGCTTTTGCTACTGAAGTACTGGTTTTTCCATTACCTCTATCTTCAGTGTAAGAAATATATATAAAATTATCCTTAAAGAGGATGTCTAACAAACCTCCTTGACCATGTTCTAAGTAATTAAGATTATGTTTAATTTCATAAATTTTCTTTTTATTGAGGTCAAAAAATTTAATCTTTCCACCCTTTTCTGAAATAATCAATTTATTATTGTCAATAAAAGATGATCCCCAAGGGCCATCTAAATTGATTAATTTTTGAAATTTTAAGTTATCAGATTGAACAGCTGAAATGCTGATGATAAAAAAAAAAATTATTTTAATTACAATTTTCAGTTTTTACTCCGCTCTTCCTTGAATATAAAATTCATTATTATTATTTTTTTTTACTTTATCTTTTGTATTAAACCAATTATTTCCAAACACGCTTATATCTCCTTTTACATGTAGTGTTTCATCTTCAAGTTTTGTATCACAATATACATTATCTCCCATTAGAGATCCTTCTATTGATCTTTTTTTATATTCTAAAACTTTTTCTGTATTTTCAAATGTTGTATTAATCGCACATGGACCAATTTCTGTCATACCCCAATTTACCATGAACTTACAACCTCTTTTGACAAAATTAATTATTAAATCCCATTCCACAGGCTCACTACCACATGTCACCCAAATACCATTTAGATCTAAACTTTTGAACGATTTAGTAAGAGAGATAGCTTTGCCATGATCAGGAGTAATGTGTGTATGGGTAAAGTTTTTTATTTTTTTACAAAAACTAAAAGCATTAAACTTCTCAATTTTTATCTCTGCACCAACCTCAAAAGCAGGAAGTGTTTGTGCTAATAGGCCGCCCGCATGTTCCATCTTACAAATAGTATAAATTTTACTTTTGGAAGAAATTTTTTGGCATTCTCTTGCAATTTTATTTGCACTTTTTAATTTTTCTGGTGACTGATAAATCTTTTTTTGTGGTCCAGTTGTACCACTAGATTTTAATTCAACCCCGTTTCTTAATATCTGAGCCAAACTGTTTTTCTGTTCCATCAACAATTTTTTTTGCAAGTTTGTAAGGTGTGAAAACAAAGATCCACGGAAAAATACTGTGTATTACACCAGTAATAAAAATTAAAAGAGCTAAAAAATTAAAATAGCTCGCATATAAAAAATGTTTTAACCATGAAGAATTAATTTTCTTAAGATGTTTAAAATCTAAATCCATTCTAAGAAAGTTTGGATCTACCACCGTCGACAGCAATTATTTGACCGGTAACCCACGAGCTATCATCGGTAATTAGAAATTTTGCAAGAGCAGCTGAGTCTTTTCCTTCACCTAATCTTTTTAAAGGATGAGCTTTCGCTATGCCATCTGCCAAAGCTTTATTTTTTAACATTGGTTCTGCAATTTTTGAATTTGTTAAGCTTGGAGCAATACAGTTTACTCTTATATTTGGTGCAAACTCTGCAGCTAATGAAACTGTCAATCCCTCAACAGCCGCTTTTGTAGAAGCTATTATTCCATGATTAGTAAATCCTCTCTGAGCAGCTACAGTTGAAAATAGAACTACTGATCCTTTATTTTTTTTTAAACTTTCTTGATAACCTTTTATGACCTCAACTGCTGAATAGAGATTTAATTTCATACATTTATTAAAATCTTCCTCGGTTATCATTCTTAAAGGTTTTAAATCTATGGAACCTACACAGTAAGCAACGCCCTTAACTTCTGGAATGTCATTTTTAACTTTTTCAATAAACCCGTTTTCTAAAACATTGGCTATTGTAAAAGTACAACCTAATTTCTCAGAAATATCCTTTGTTTCAGTTTCGCTTCTCCCAACCAAATGAATATTAAATCCCGAATTTACCATTTGTTCGGCCAAGCTAGATCCGATTGAACCTGTCGCACCAAAAATTAGATATTTTTCTGACATAAAAAATTTTATTAGTTATATTTAGTTATGAACTTATTCTTTATACTGGGAAACCAATTATTTCCATCAAAATACTTAGATCGCTTCAAAAAAGACCATCTATTTTTCATGGCTGAAGATTACGAATTGTGTACTTATGAAAAACATCATAAACAAAAGATACTTCTTTTCTTATCGTCCATGCGCTCACATGCAGAGCGTCTTAAAAAAGATAAATTTAAATTAGAATATATTAAAATTGAAGATAAAGAATTTAAAGATGATTATTTAAAGAAATTAAAGAGAGTCATTATTTCAAAAAAAATAAAAGAAATTTCAAGCTTTGAAGTTGAGGATAAATTTTTTGAAAAAAAAAATAAATCAATTTATTAAAAAAGAAAAAATAAAGTGGAATGTCATACAAACTCCAATGTTTTTAAATTCGAGAGAGGAATTTAAACAATATTTATCTAAATCAAAAAAACCCTTTATGGCAACTTTTTATAAAGATGTTAGAAAAAAATCAGGAATACTAATGGGCTCAGATGGAAACCCAATAGGAGGCAAATGGAGCTTTGATGAGGATAATAGAAATAAATTACCTAAAAATATTTCTATTCCAAAATTTCCAAAAATTAATGAAACAAACCATACAAAAAAATTAAAACCGATTATTGAAAAATTATTCAATGATCATCCTGGTACAACAGATAATTTTTGGCATGCAACAGAATATAATGATGTCATTAAGCTTTTAAATTTTTTTATTAAGGAAAAATCAAATTTATTTGGTGATTATGAGGATGCAGTTGATCAAAAGGATAATATCTTATTTCATAGTGCTTTAAGTCCTTATATAAATTTAGGCTTGATAACGCCTGAGTTGATTATCAAAAAAGTACTCGATTTTCATAAAAGTAAAAAAGTTAAATTAAATTCTTTAGAAGGTTACATACGTCAAGTAATCGGTTGGAGAGAATTTATGAGAGGAATTTACCAGAGTTACTCTAATGAAATGGAAACTGGAAATTTTTTTAAACAAAATAGAAAAATGAAAAAATCTTGGTATGATGGAACAACTGGTTTACCACCACTAGATTATGCAATTAAAAATGCTCTTAATCATGGCTGGTCTCATCACATTGAAAGGTTAATGATCTTATCCAACATCATGAATCTATGTGAGATAAAACCAACTGTTGTTTATAAGTGGTTTATGGAGATGTATGTAGATTCCTCTGATTGGGTAATGGTGCCAAATGTTTACGGAATGGGGTTGTTTAGTGATGGAGGAATATTTGCTACCAAACCATACATCTGTGGATCAAGCTACTTTATGAAAATGATGGATTTTAAAAAAGGTGATTGGTGTAACGTAATGGATGGGTTGTATTGGAGATTTATCGATCGAAACAGAAAATTTTTTCTAAAAAATCCTAGACTATCCATGATGGTTAGAATTTTTGATAAAATGAAAACTGATAGAAAAAAATTAATTCTTCCAGCTGCAGAAAAATTTATTAAACAAAACACAATTTAGTGAGAAAAGAAAATCTTCCTTTTAAAATCTGTATTATTTGTAAAAGACCTTTCACTTGGAGAAAAAAATGGAAGCTAAATTGGGAGAGAGTTAAGTATTGCTCAAAGAGATGTTCTAGCAAAAAGATATGACCCTAGAAAAGTACAAATGGAAAAGTAGA
>CABYYA010000018.1 GCA_902523125.1 uncultured Pelagibacteraceae bacterium
TGATTTTTTAAGATTTATAAAAGATAAAAGATTAATAATTCATAATGCAGAATTTGATTTATCTCATTTAAATAACGAGCTACAGATCATCGGAAAAAAAAAAATTGATAATGAAGTAGTAGACACAGTATTATTAGCCAGAAATAAATTTCCAGGATCCCAAATAAGTTTGGACGCTTTATGTAAGAGATATAGGATAGACAATTCCAAAAGGGTCCAACATACTGCGCTTATTGACTGTGATTTGCTATCCAAGGTTTATATAAATCTTATAGACCAAAAAGAACCAACCTTAGATTTTAAAAATAAAGAGGAAGAAATTTTAAAATTAAATACTGGAAAAGTTATCTATTCTACAAAGATTATCAAACCATCTCCTGATGAATTTAAAAATCATCAAATTTATTTAAAGACGTCTCTCAAAAAAAATTTTTATTAATTAAGTCTTTCTAAATAAAGTTTTGCAAAATCAATTTTTTTTTCTAATTTGAGGTTAGGGTATCCAGAATTATACATCATATCTAAAAATGATTTTTCTAAATCTGGATAAACTGAATTAGGTACATCACATAGTACAATTTTTTCTAGATCTTTTTTTTCTTTAATGGATTCATCGATTTTTACCACTACTGCGTAAACAATCTCAAAATGAGATTTTTTGGTTTGAGTGTCTTTGTGTTGAAATTTTAATGTTATATTTACTTCGATTGTTTTATTTTTAAGGGCAATTGATTTGATATCAATATCTAATTGATATTTACCCATGTTATTTCCTGCAGATATGTAAGTTTCAATATCTGGTGTTTCGCTAGACATATCTTTTATGTATTTTGCTAAAATTTTAAATTTTTCTGTCATTATCATCTTCTATATCTTCAAATTCTCCCTCGATAAAATCACTTTTTTTCATTTCTTTGTTTTTAAATTTTTTGTTAAATTTTCCTAATATTAACTTTCGTGTTATTGGGATGATTAAGAGGAAACCAATTAAGTCAGTTGCAAATCCTGGTATGATTAACAGAACAGCTGCAAATGCTATTGCAGCACCAGAAATTAATTCGTGGGCTGGAATTTGATTTTTAATTATTTGCATCATTCCAGATCTTAGAGTGTTAATCCCTTCGTATCTGGCATAGTACACTCCTACAACCGCAGTAAAAAATACCAAGAATATCGTGCTGAAAGCACCTATTTGAGACCCGATCTTTATAAAAAGGTAAATCTCTACAATTGGGATTAAAATAACAGCTAAAAGTACTGTGTTCATTTGTCTTTAATGTAATTGTTAGTTGAAATTAATCAACATAGTAATTAAGTTTACTGTATGAATTATAGTTTTGAGTATATGGATATTATTTTATTAGCGATGATTGCCGGCTTCATTTTTTTAAGACTAAGAGGAATTCTAGGAAAAAGAACAGGTTTTGATGGAAAAGCCTCACCACAGTTTGAGGAAATGTTGAAAAATATAAATCCTGAAACAAAAATAAATAAAAAAACTGATTTTGACGAAAATGCAAAAAAAGACTTTTTAAAAGGTGCTAAAATAGCATACGAAACTATTATTACAGACTTTGGTGATAGTGACAATAAATTGACTACAAGCAAGCCTCTATTGAGCAACAAAATTTATGAACAGTTTAACACCGCACTGAAAGAGAGAGGTAAAAGAGGTCATCTTGCTGAAATTACTTTTATTGGGGTAAATTCAGCAAACATAAAAGAGCACAAGTTTCTAGGAAAAATTTTACAGGTAACTGTAGAATTTGTAGGTGAAGTTATAACTTGTATTAAGGATAAAGATAAAAAGATAGTTTCTGGAGACCCAGAAAAGATTAAGAAGATTTATGATACCTGGGTATTTTCAAGGGATATAAGTACTAATAATCCAAATTGGCAGTTAGTAGATACTCTTTCTTAATTGAACAGTAATATTTCAGATAAAGACAAAAAAGATTGGAAAAACTTTTTAGAAAAAAATGAAAGTTTACCAAATAAAGATTTAGATAAAAAAGAGAATAAATTTCATATTATTAAATCATTAGATCTTCATGGTTACACACTTGAAGAGGCAAACAAAAAAGTTGAAAGCTTTATAATTGATTCTTTTGATCAAAAAGTCTTCAAAGTTATAATAGTTACCGGTAAAGGACTGCATTCCCAGAATAATAAGGACCCATATATTTCAAAGGAATTTGGTATTTTAAAAAATTCTGTTCCTGATTTTATTAAAAATAATTCCAGATTAATGAAAAAAATAAAAGCTATAACTGATGCTGAAATTGAAGATGGTGGAAGTGGGGCTTTTTATGTTTTTTTAAAAAAAAAATTATAAAATAAATTTTGACAAATCCGTATCCTTAATAAGATTATCTAGGTTTTTATTTATATATTCTTTATTTATTGAGATTTTTTCACCAGATCTATCAGTTGCTGTAAAGCTAATTTCATCAAGAATTTTTTCTATTATTGTGTGTAATCTTCTAGCACCTATATTCTCAACAGATGCATTTACTTCAGAAGCAATATTAGCGATTGCATCAATTCCATCCTCAGTAAACTCAAGCTCAACATTTTCGGTCTTTAATAAAGCCACGTACTGTTTAATTAAACTAAAATCAGGTTCTTTAAGAATTCTTTTGAAGTCATCACTTGATAAAGCCTCTAGCTCAACTCTGATTGGTAGTCTGCCCTGTAACTCAGGAAGTAAATCAGAGGGCTTAGCCAATTGGAAAGCACCAGATGCAATAAATAGTATATGGTCAGTTTTTATAGGTCCATATTTTGTATTTACCGTAGTTCCTTCAATTAAAGGTAATAAATCTCTCTGCACACCTTCTCTAGATACATCTCCTCCAACTCTGTCTGTTCTTCCAGATATTTTGTCTATTTCATCTAAGAAAACTATTCCGTTGTTTTCTGTGGAGATTTTTGCGGCCTTAATTATTTTATCTTGTTCAATTAACTTATCAGATTCATCATTTATCAAAATTTCGTGAGATTCTTTTACTGTCATTTTTTTCTTTTTTTCCTGTTTGCCCATAGACCTTCCGAGCATCTCTCCAATATTAATCATTCCTACATTAGCACCAGGCATTCCAGGAATTTCAAATGATGTGCTATTACCACCACTTTCGCTGACAGCTATTTCTATCTCGTTATTATCTAAATCCCCGTCTCTAAGTCTTTTTCTAAAGCTTTCTCTTGTAGCTGTACTTGCTTTTTTCCCAACCAAAGCATCTAATACTTTTTCTTCAGCTAATTTTTGAGCTTTTGCATAGACCTCTTTTCTTTTTTTAACTTTTTCCATTGAAATTGCTATTTCAACTAAATCTCTGACAATTTGTTCTACATCTCTTCCAACATAACCCACCTCAGTAAACCTAGTCGCTTCAACTTTTACAAAGGGAGCTTCTGCTAATTTAGACAGTCTTCTTGAAATTTCTGTTTTTCCAACACCCGTTGGCCCAATCATTAAAATATTTTTTGGCAAAACTTCATTTCTCATTTCACCTTTTAAAGCTTGTCTTCTCCATCTGTTTCGTAAGGCAACAGCAACTGCCCTTTTAGCTTTATTTTGACCGACAACAAACCTGTCTAATTCAGAAACAATTTCTCTTGGTGATAAGGAGCTTACTAATGAAGCTTCCTCTTTTTGTTGATCTCCTTTAGGATGTAATTGAGTTACGTTTGATTTATCCATTATATTTTTTCAACTTTGACATTTTGATTTGTGAATACACAGATATCAGCTGCAACTTTTATAGCTTTTTTTGCAACTTCTTCCGCTGAAATGTTACTTTCCATTAAGACTTTTCCTGCAGCTAAAGCATAATTACCACCAGAGCCAATACCAATAACATCTCCTTCAGGTTCTAGAACGTCACCAGTACCTGAAATTATATAACTATTGTTCTTGTCACCTACAGCCATTAGTGCTTCTAATCTTCTTAGATATTTATCAGTTCTCCAATCTTTAGCTAACTCCACAGCAGCTCTAGATAAGTTACCAGCATGTTTTTCTAATTTTCCCTCTAATCTTTCAAATAAAGTTAATGCATCAGCTGTTGATCCAGCAAAACCAGCTACGACATCTCTCTTCTCAATTTTTCTGACTTTTGAGGCAGTGCTTTTTACGACAGTATTGCCCATACTCACTTGCCCGTCACCAGCTACTACCACTTGGTTGTTTTTTCTAACTAACACAATCGTTGTCATAGCTTATAAATGGATACTAAATTTGATACTTCAAGCCCAGGTTTAGTATTATTGCTATAATTGAATAATATATGTATACCTGTTTTTAATTATGAAGCGTAAAGGCAAAATAAGTAGGAAAACAAAAGAAACAAGCATTAGTGTTGATTTAAATATTGACGGTAAAGGTAAATACAAAATTGACACAGGAATAGGTTTTTTAAACCACATGCTTGAACAACTATCTAAGCATTCTTCAATAGACATGAGTATAAAAGCTAAAGGAGATACTCATATTGATCTACACCACACAACTGAAGATACAGGAATTGCTATTGGTGAAGCTTTAAAAAAAGCTTTGAAAAAATCCGTTGGAATCAGAAGGTATGCTCACGCAATGATCCCAATGGACGAAACTTTATCAAGTGTAGCTATTGATATTTCAAATCGCCCTTACTTAATTTGGAAAGTTAATTTAAAAGTAGAAAAGCTTGGTGAGATGGATACAGAACTTTTTAAAGAATGGTTTCAAGCGTTTTCTCAAGCCGCTGGAATTACTTTACACGTTGAAAATATTTATGGGGACAATAGTCACCACATTATCGAGTCTTGCTATAAAGGATTAGCAAGGTCTCTAAGAACTGCATTAGAAATAGATCCGAGGAATAAAAAAACTATTCCTTCTACAAAAGGTTCTTTATAAGTTTAATGAACGTCTCAATTGTTGATTATAAATCGGGCAATATAAGCTCGGTAATAAACTCTTTTAAAGAAGTTGCAAAAGATAAAGTAACTATAGAGGTTACTTCAGATTTGAATAAAATAAAATCAAGTGACAAAGTAGTTTTACCAGGGCAGGGCTCATTTAAAAGTTGTGTGGATGCCTTGAATAAAATTAAAGGTCTTTCAGACGTCTTAGATGAATTTGCAATAACTAATAAAAAACCTTTACTTGGAATTTGTGTTGGTTTGCAGATGTTTGCAGATGTTGGTTATGAAGAAACTGAAACTAAAGGCTTAGGGTGGATTTCAGGAAAAGTTTCAAAAATAAACAATCAGAACGGTAAGTATAAACTTCCTCATATCGGTTGGAATCAAATCAATATTGTCAAAGATAGTAAAATTTTTAAAGATATAGAAAATAATTCTCATATGTATTTTGTTCATAGTTATGAATTTGTTCCGAATGATGAAAAAGTGATTTCAGCAACAACAGATTATTCATCAAATATTGTTTGCTCCGTTGAAAAAGAAAATATTTTTGGAACTCAATTTCATCCAGAGAAGAGTGATAGGATTGGGCTAAAAATAATTGATAATTTTATAAATTTGTAAAATGAAAATATTTCCTGCAATAGACATTAAAGA
The DNA here is from genome assembly GCA_902523125.1 of uncultured Pelagibacteraceae bacterium. Taxonomy (GTDB): domain Bacteria; phylum Pseudomonadota; class Alphaproteobacteria; order Pelagibacterales; family Pelagibacteraceae; genus Pelagibacter. The sequence continues at coordinate 5,566 of CABYYA010000018.1, forward strand.
TAAAAAGTGTGTAAGATTAGTTAAAGGAGATTTCGATAAAAAGACCGAGTATGAATTGTCTCCAATTGATCAAGCAGGAAAATTTAAAGATCATGGATTTAAAAATTTACACATAGTTGATTTAGATGGTGCTTTAACTGGTGAAACAGTTAATTTAGATATTATTCAGGATATAGTTGGTAAATTTGATTTTAAAGTTGAAGTAGGTGGTGGTATTAGAAATTCCGATAGTATTCAAAAATACATTGATGCTGGCGTTGAGAAAGTAATTCTGGGAAGTGCTGCTATTAAAGACAAAAATTTCTTAAAAGAATCATGTGAAAAATTTCAAAATCATATTGCTCTAGGCTTAGATGCTAAAGACGGGTATTTGTCAGTATCTGGATGGAAAGAAAGCTCTAATAAATTAACTTTAGATTATTTAAAAGAAATTAACGACTATGGTATAAGTAGATTCATTTATACAGATATTAATAGAGACGGCATGAAACAAAGTCCAAATTTTAATGAAACGATGAAAGTTGCTGAGATGTCAAAGTGCCCCGTAATTATATCAGGCGGTGTTTCATCAATAGGTGATATTAAAAAAGCCAAAAATTTAAAAAATGTTGAGGGTATAATAGTTGGTAAAGCTATTTATGATGGAGATATAAAATTAGAGGAGTTAGTAAAAGAAGATGCTTAAAAATAGAATAATACCTTGTTTAGACGTAAAAAACGGTCGCGTTGTTAAAGGAATAAATTTTGTTGATCTAAAAGATGCGGGAGACCCTGTGGAACAAGCCAAAATTTATAGCGATGGTGGAGCAGACGAAATTTGCTTTTTAGATATTACTGCGTCTAATGAAAATAGAGATACTATTTATGATGTTGTGGAGAAAACTTCAAAAAAGTGTTTTGTGCCATTAACTGTAGGAGGTGGTGTTAGAAGTGTTGAGGATATTAACAAATTACTTAATTGTGGCGCTGATAAAGTATCTATAAACACTGCAGCAGTTGAAAATTCAAAAGTTGTTTTAGATAGTTCAAAAAAATTTGGGTCTCAGTGTATTGTAGTTGCAATCGATGCTAAAAAAAATGGAGATAAATGGGAAGTGTTTACTCACGGAGGAAGAAATAATAGTGGTATTGACGCTTTGGAGTATGCTGAACAAATGGAAAAAAAAGGTGCAGGGGAGTTATTAGTAACTTCAATGGATAGAGATGGAACGCAAGTAGGTTATGATATTGATCTCATGTCAAAAATTTCATCAAAAGTAAATATTCCACTTATTGCATCTGGTGGGGTGGGTAATTTAGATCATCTAGTGGATGGAATTAAATTGGGAAAAGCTAGTGCGGTTTTGGCAGCTTCTATATTTCATTATGGAAAACACTCGGTAAAAGAAGCCAAGGATTATTTGGACTCAAAAGGAATACCTGTTAGAATTTAATATGCTCAATACTTTAGAAAGCTTATTTAATCTTGCAAGAGAGCGTAAAAAAACTCCAGTAGATGGCTCCTACACTAATAAATTACTGAGTGATAAATCTTTGAGCAAAGAAAAGATCCTAGAAGAAATTAATGAACTCATTGAGGCGGTAGAAAAAAATTCAAATAAAATTCATGAAGCAGCTGATGTTTTCTATCATTTGATAATGTATCTAGAGGCAAATGATGTGAAAATTGAAGATGTTATGGAAGAACTAAACAAAAGAAAAAAATGAGTTACGATGATAATAATATTTTTGCTAAAATTTTAAGGGGAGAAATTCCTTGTAAAAAGATTTACGAGGATGACTACGTTTTATCATTTCATGATATTAATCCACAAAAAAAAATTCATGCACTGGTCATACCCAAAGGAAAATATATTGACCTTGATGATTTTAGTCAAAAAGCCTCTCCAGAGGAAATGGTGGGTTTATTAAAGGGTATAAATTTAGTTGCAAAAAAACTTGGTATATCAGTAGACAGCGGTAAAGGTTATCGTGCTTTAGCTAATATATCTGAACACGGTGGTCAAGAAGTACCTCATTTACATTTTCACCTATTTGGAGGTGAAAAAGTTGGAAAGATGGTGGAGTGAGCACTAAAGTTGAAAGAAATTACCTAGAAATCAATTCACTTAAAGACTTAAAAAAATCTAAATTTTTTCCAGATGACTGTTTAATCGATCTTAGTGATCCAGCAGATTTTCAAATAAATAAGTTTTTTTATAAAAGTATCGGTAAAGAACATCGATGGACGGATCGATTAGTTTGGACAGATAAACAATGGATTGAATATATTTCTGGTCAAAAGGTAAAAACTTATATTCTTAAAAAAGCTAATGATATGGCTGGATATTTTGAACTTATTTTCCATGAGGAAAAAAAAGAGACAGAAATTGCTTACCTTGGTTTACTCAAAGAATATCAAAATAAAAAATTAGGCTCTTTCCTTTTAACATCGGCTATAAAAAATTCTTTTTCTGAAAATACTAATAGAGTTTGGGTGCACACTTGCTCTTTAGATCATAAAAATGCATTAAATAATTATATTTCAAGGGGTATGAGAATTTATAAAACTGAGTCTATTTCAATTTAATTTTGTTGAGGTAAATCAAATAAATTACTATTTAATTTTTGATTTTTTTTAACTGAGTCTAAAAAAGTGATACTAAGATTTTGATAAATATCTGTAGTTTGCCAACCGATTAAATCAAGAGTTTTATAATCAAAGAAAATATTAACTTCAAAATCTTCCTCAAAAAACTTAAAATTTACAAATTTATTATCCAAGACTCTCTCATTTAAATTTTTAATTTTATTAATTAAAAATTTTTTATTTAATATTAGATTTAATGGTGTTCGTTCAAGGGGATATAGGTAATAGCTACTCTTGGTTTTGATAACTATCGATTTTCCATTAGAAACTAAAATCTTGTTATTTTTTAAATTATATTTGCAAAATATTTTTTGCGGGTATGAAAGAGCACAATGTCCATTTTCTGTTTTACCATTAACGTTTTGCTCAAAATTGAATGTCAAGTTATTAGTAGTTTCTAAATTTTTAATAATTCTTTCTTTAACATTTGCTGAAGCCTCAACAATTGAAGATAAAAGAAATAAAAAAATTAATCTGTTAATCATCAAAGAACATCACGTTTTCCTACATGATTGGCTTTACTCACAATTCCCTCTTCTTCCATCATATCAATTATTCTTGCGGCTCGATTATATCCAATTTGTAGTTTTCTTTGTAAAAAGGACGTTGAGGCTTTCCCCTCAGATTTTATTATTTCTACTGCTGTTTGATAAAGCTCATCTTTATCACCCGTATTTTTGGATCCATCACCCATTTCTTTTTCATCTGCAAAACTTAGAATTTCGTCCACATAATCTGGTTCTGCTTGGGATCTTAAAGAATTGTTAATATTTTCAATCTCATTGTCAGATACAAATGGTGCATGTATTCTTACAACTCTGTTTGCAGATGACATATATAACATATCACCTTTACCCAATAATTGTTCAGCACCTTGTTCTCCTAATATGGTTCTACTATCTATTTTAGATGTCACTTGGAAAGATATTCTTGTAGGAAAGTTTGCCTTAATTGTTCCTGTAATTACATCAACACTCGGTCTTTGAGTAGCCATGATAATGTGTATACCAGCTGCTCTTGCCATTTGAGATAATTTTTGAATATAGTTTTCGATTTCTTTTCCTGCAACCAACATCAAATCTGACATTTCATCGACCACTACGACTATATAAGGCATTGGAAGTTTATGTTTAGAGTTGTAACTATCTATATTTCTAACTCCTTCTTTAGTCATAAGTCTATATCTACTTTCCATTTCTTTAACAACCCAGCCTAAAACTGAAGCAGCTTTTTTTGCTTCAGTTATCACTGGACATAAAAGATGAGGCACACCTTCATATGTTGATAGTTCAAGCATTTTAGGATCAATCAAAATAAATTTACACCTCTCAGAAGTATGACGGTAAAGCAGTGACAATATTATTGTATTGATGCAAACCGACTTTCCAGATCCAGTTGTTCCAGCTATTAATAAATGAGGCATTGAGGATAAATCCCCAACTATTGGATTTCCAGAAATACTTTTACCTAAAGCGATTGGTAATTTAATTTCTTTTTTCTTAAAGTCGGAGTTATTTAGAATCTCACTCAAGTAAACATTTTCTCTTGATGAATTAGGTAATTCAATCCCAATAGTGTTACTCCCAGGAATAGTCGAAATTCTGGCCGATTCAGAACTAGTATTTCTAGCAATGTCATCAGATAGATTTATAATCTTCGAAACCTTTACACCAGCAGCAGGTTCAAATTCATTTAATGTAACAACTGGCCCGTGACTTATCTTTTTAATTTTTCCACTAACGCCAAAGTCTAATAATATTTTTTCTAAAAATTCAGGATCACTTGATTGGTTTTTTTCAGAGTTCTCTCTTTCCTTTTTAGAAGGAATTTTAAGCAAATCTAAGCTAGGTAATTTAAATTTTTGTATTTCAGTTTTTTTTATTTCTTCAGCTTTTATAAAAGGTAAATCCTCTTGAATTAAATTTTTAATTTCTTCCTGTGGAATATATTCATTAATCACTTCACTCTTATCTGTATAATTTTTACTATTT
>CABYYA010000019.1 GCA_902523125.1 uncultured Pelagibacteraceae bacterium
GAATAATTTCCTCTTCAACGGATTTTCTAAATTCACTACTGTTTAAAATTTTTTTTAATGGAAAAGAAAACCCACTTTTAGCTCTGTAAGAGAATGATTTACCAAAATATTTTGTTGATATTTTTTTTAAATATTTTTTTGTATTTTTGTTAATGTTTGAATAAACTGAATAATCAAAATTTGAATTTACTAAGTAAGAGAGAGAATATTCAATTAAATTGTTATCTAAAAAAGGAACTCTATTTTCTATTGAGTGGGCCATAGTCATTTTATCTGCCCTGATAAGTAAATCATGCATATAAGTTTTCATTTCATAAATGAGACTTTTATGCTTATTTGGTAAATTAATTAACCTGATCATTTTTCTTCTAGAATCCAAGCCATTTAATAAATTCATTTTAGGTAAAAGATTAGAAATATCTTTATAAGAGTGAACAGAAGATGATAAAATAATTATATCATTTAAATCTAAACTAAATATTTTGTTGAACTCAAATATTTTAAATCTTTTACTAACAATATTTGAAAGAATTGTACTTTTTTTCAATATTTTATTAAGTAAATGAAAAAAATTGATCCTTGTAAATCTAGGATAACCACCATGAGTTTCATCTGCTCCTTCACCAGTCAAAAGTACCTTGACTTTTGGTTTGGCTAATTTAGCTAAGTTGTATACACCAATAGAATTAATTTGGCTAAGTGGTGCATCAAAAGACCAAATGCTATTACATAAATCATTATAAAAATTTTTGTAATCAAATTCTGATGAAAAATTCATCAGATCAAGGTCATTAACAACTTTTTTTATATAACTCTCCTCTGAAAGATTTTTATCTTCAAATAAGATAGAAAATGTTTCAAGTTTTTTTGTGAATTTTTTAGCAAATAGTGTTATCAATGAAGAGTCTATACCTCCAGACAGTTGACATCCAAGATTAACATCTGACATTAATTGACTTTTTACTGATAGTTTTAGTTTTTCTTCTAATACTTCTAATTTATTATCTTTATTATCAATTTCTTTATCAAAATTTTGGAAATCAAAAAAAATTTTTTTTTTAATTTCATTATCCTTAAAGACAACATATTCACCCGGTTGTAACAAATTGACTCCACTAACAAGTGTATTTGGTGGAGCTAAATATTTAAAAATAAAGTATTCTGAAAGGTGTTCTTTATTCAATTTAAACTGAAAGTTATTAATAGCTAAAAATGATTTTATCTCAGATGAAAATGAAAAAAAATATTCATTTATTATATAATAAAGAGGTTTGATACCAAATCTATCCCTTGCTAAAAAAATTTGATTATTTCTTAAATCTAAAATGCAAATAGCAAACATCCCATTTAACTTTTCTAAAGTAAATTCTAATCCATATTTTTCGTATAAAGCTAAAATTATTTCAGTATCAGTCTTACTTTTAAAATTATAATTTGAAGAAATGAATTGATCTTTTAATTGAAATGCATTGTATATTTCACCATTAAAAGTGATGTAAATAGTTTTATCTTCATTGGCCATCGGCTGGTGTCCATTTTTTGTAATATCAATAACGCTTAATCTATTAAAGCCAATTCCTCCATTGTATTTGGAATTATCACTTTTAGTATTTAAATTTTTTAAATCATTTTGACTATAGTTGAATGAGAATTTATTATTCGAAGAAAACAATGCTAAACCACTGTCATCAGGTCCCCGATGCTGCTGTAGTTGCATCATTTTTTTAATCATTAAAGGATCTACTTGATCTAAATTTTTATTGATATAGCCTACAAATCCACACATTTAAATTTAATTAAATTTTATAATTTTTACGTATAACAAGTTATAAATATTTACTATTTTATCCATATAAATAATATATTTTTTTTATTAAAGAATAATGAAACCTACAAAAATTTTAATTTTCAGAGTCTCCAGCCTAGGTGATTTTATACACGCAACGCCTGCAATAAAATTAATTAAACAAAAAAATCCAAGTGCTAAAATTTATTTTTCTTCACAAAAAAAAAATTCTGTGGGTTTTGTGACGCCTGACTTATTGCCATTTAAAAAAAAAATTATAGATGAATTTATATTCTATAATAATAATTACTTATCTCTATTATTTTTTTTAATAAAAATTTTTAGAAAAAAATTTGATAAGCTTTATTATCTTAATGAATTTACAACTAAATCTAGAGAAAAACGAGACTATTTATTTTTTAAAATGTGCAAAATTAAAGAAATGCACGGTTTTAATTTAAAAGGTAAGAATACAGATGAAGAAAGGCATAACTATATAAAATTTAATGAAACATACTATCTATGTAGGACAGTAGATAAACACGTTAAAAATAGTCAAATTTCATACTCTAATCTTTTTCAAAATAAATTTTATTCAAAAAAAAAATATATGACTATCTCAATGGGTGGTAGGAATATAAAAAAAACATGGAAATTCAAAAATTGGGAAATATTAATTCAAAAAATGGTTAATAATTTCCCAAATTTAAAGATTAAAATAGTTGGATCCCAAAATGAAACATCAAACGCAAAAAAAATCCGTAAAATTAATAAAAATCAAATAATTAATATGTGTGGAAAAACTACAGTAAAATCTCTTTTTAGAATAATAAATTCAAGTCAATATCATATATCCCATGACGATGGAACAATGCATGTAGCAAGTGTTTATAAAAAATCAGGTGCAGTTATTTTTGGACTTACAGCCCCTAAGGGTAGATGGTTTCCATTAAATAAAAAACAAAAAATATTTTATCCAAAAAAAGATATTAACGAATTTAATCCAGATTATATTTTTAAAAAAATTTATTACGATTTAAAAAATTTAAGATAATTAGTTATTCCTTTTTCTAAATCTTTGATATGATTTTTATAACCAAGAGTTACTAGTTTTGAAATATTTGCTTTTGTAAAATATTGATATTTATTTTTTAAAATATTTGGAAACTTAATGTAATTAATTTTTCCATAACCTAGCTTTTTGATAAGTATTTCTGCAACATTAACAAATGTGTGTGGTTTACCTGTGCCAATATTATATAAACCTGGTCTTTTTTTGATCCATAAAAAATTTAACATCTTAATTGCATCATTAACGTATATAAAGTCTCTAAGAGGTTCTTTTTTTTTTCTAAAATCAAAAAGATTTAAATATCCCTTTTCATTTAATTGATTTGTAAATTTATTAATAGGACTACTCATATCTTTTTTATGATCTTCATAATTGCCATACACATTAAAAAACCTTAAACCAATAACTTTTTTTTTTGATACTTTAAAAAAATATTTGTCAATCTCAAGTTTAGATTTTGCATAGAGATTTAAAGGTTCATGGTTAAAATTATTAAGCATAGTACTGCCGCTTTTATTTCCGTATATTGATGCAGATGAGGCATAAATGAATTGACAATTATTTTTTAACGAAAATTCATACATTTTTTTGGTATATAAAATATTATTAAATTTTAAGTAATCCCAATTATTTTCAGTAGTATCAGTACAGGCCCCTAAATGAATAATAGCATCAATCTTGTGGTTGATTTTATTATTATCTATTTTTTTTAGAAAATCATATTTATCATAATAATTTTTAAATTTTAATTTTTTTAAATTTTTTTTATTTTTACTTATATTGTCCACAATAATTATTTTGTCGTTTCTTTGATTAATCTCTTTAATTAAATTTGCGCCAATAAAGCCTGCACCACCTGTTATAACAATCATAATTAAACTAATTTTGTAGAGCTAAAATTTTTTAATTTATTAATAATTTTTACTTTTCCGCCATTATTTGTAATTAACTTATAACCAATAACTTGAGCTGTTTTATAATCAGATCCCTTAAACAAAATGTCAGGTAAAATTTTGCTAATTTTTTTTTCAGGTGTTTTTTCTTCAAAAATCTCAATAACATCTATATCTTTAATCATTTTTAATATTTGAATCCTTTTATTTAATTTTAGTATAGGTCTATTTTTACCTTTATTCATTTTTATAGATTTATCGCTATTTAGAAGAACAATAAGTTTATCACAATTTTTTTTAGCCTCACTTAGAAGATGTAGATGACCAGAATGTAAAACATCAAAACATCCATTTGTAACACCAATTTTAAGTTTTACTAATTTCCATAGCCTAATTTTGAGTAAAAGATCGACAAAATTATTTTCACAAAATTCTTCAATTATTTTTTTAAATTCAACAAAAGATAAAACAGCCGTATGTTTTTTTTGAACAATCTTACCACATGCATATGAAGAAATTTTAATGCTATTTATTAAATCTATATTATTTGAGAGTAAATAACTTATTATTCCGATAAAAGTATCCCCAGCACCGGTAACATCATATACATTAACATCAGTTTGGGGAATATCAATTTTTTTACCTTTATTAAAAAATACTGAAATTCCTTTTGAACCTCTTGTAACTACAAAAGCATTTGCTTTTGTTTTGTTGAATAGTTTTGATATAGATTTTTTTGTAACCGGTAATTTTTGATAATCAAAAAAATTATAAAATTCTTTTAGATTTGGACATATATAATTTGAATATTTATAAAGTTCTATATTTTTATTTTTTGGATCTGTATAAATATCTTTTTTATTTTTTTTAAAAATACCAATTGCATTTTTAATTAAAAATGGAGTAAGAAAACCTTTTGAGTAGTCAGATATTATTAATGATTGAAATTTACGAATATTTTTTTTTATAAATTTGATTATATCAATCTCATCTTTTTTTTTAAGTTTAATGTAATTTTCATCATCAAGTCTACAGAACTGATGATCATTTTGAACAATTCTTTTTTTGACAGGTGATGAGTAGCTTTTGTCTATTAAAATTTTAAAACCAATTTTTCTATCTGCTAACAACTTTTTGATAGTTCTACTTATTTTGTCATTTGACAATTTTGAAATTAAAAATGCTGAACCTCCAATAGATTTTATATTATTAGCAACATTGGCCGCACCACCTAATAAATTTATAGATTTTAAGGGTTCTAATACTGGAACTGGTCTCTCTGGTGATATTTTCAAAATATCTGTGGTTTGAAAAATGTCCAAAAAAACATCCCCTAAAACAAGAATATCTTTATTTTGATCTTTTAATTTATTTTTTAACATAAGTATTTAATACAGTTATAAATTTGATAATTCAAATTATGTTTTTTTTTTAAATAAAATGTCCCTTTGCACATATTGAGTATTTTTAATTCTCATCCATTTTAATGATTTGAGCATTGTAAATTTTTTTTTTTTTAAAAAAGTTACAATTTCCTCTTCAGTGGCTTGATTATTATACATTCTGTTTTTTGATACCTCTATTAACAAATAGTCAATCTTGGATAGTATTTCCTTAGAACCCTTTAGTACTTCCAACTCATAACCCTGTACATCAATTTTTATCAAAACTGGTTTTATTAAATTTTTATTTTTTAAAACTTTATCTAATTTCCTAATCTTTATATTTCTTTTTTCTGTCAAAAGATAATCTCTGTTACAATGGCTTGATCCATTATAAGTTAGAAATGATGAACTATCCTTTCTTTTGGTAATAAAAAAATTTAAATTTTTATTTTTATTACCAATCCCAAAATTAAATGCGTAAATTTTTTTTTTAAATTGAAAAAAATTTTTTTGTTTTTCAAATATTTCCTTTATAGGTTCAAATGAATAAACAGTTGGATTTGGAAAAAACTTTAAACAAAGTAAAATAAATTGGCCTTTATTAGATCCTATGTCTATTAAAGTATTAATTTTTTTAATCTTTTTAAGTAATGGTAATAATTCAATATTAGCAGCTACTCCCTTAAATAAGCCATATATCCACAAAAAATTTTGGGAAAGAATAAAAATTTTCTTTAAAAATTTCATTTATTATATTTTTTAAAAATCTTGAATGTATTCATCAAAACAACAATCAAAACAAAAAAAGATGAAATTATATTAAAAATAAAATAAATTAAATATGAATTTCCCTTAGTGAATAAAACATAGCATATAAGAATTGTAAGTATTGATAAAAAAGTTTTAACCAATGATGAGTAGAAAAATTTATTAATTGATTTAATAAATGTTTCAATACTATTAAAAAAATTAAATAATACTGTATCTATTATTATTAGGACTAATAGATTAAGAGATAAATTATACTCATTATTTGTCCAAAATTCGTAGACATGTTTTCCAAAAAGTAATGATAATGTAGAAAATATCGTTAGTAAAAAAATATTTACATAAATATGAGATTTAAAAATCTTTTTTGATGAAACTATATCATTTTTACCGTGCATTTTTGAAAATTCAAAAAATAAAGTGTCATTAATGGTATCTAAAAATCTTATGGGTAAAAAATAAAATAGAGTTCTTACTGTAGAGATTAATCCAATTATAATAGGACTAAAAAAAATTCCAATTAATAAAATAAATCCATTATTTCTAATTATATTTGAAATGTTATCAAGATGGTAACTTAAAGATAATCTAAAGATTTTATTAGATAACTTAATATCAAACAAATTTATTTTTAAATTTAGATTATTTTTGTTTTGATTTTTAAAAATAATATACAAAAAAAATGTTTTGAGAAAAGACAAAATGACTAAAATCAATGATGCATACAACAAGTTATTTGTATAAAGGCCTAAAATAGGAATTAATATTTTTGTTAAAGTATTGAAAAATAAGACATTATAATTATATTTTGAAGTATCACCTGTGTAAGTAATCCCACAATAAAATATTTGGTCTAAAATTAAGCAGTGAGATGATAAAGCTATAAATAAAAAAATTATTTTAACTTCATCGTAATCAATATTTTCTAAAGCTTTTAAATTTATTTGATCAAAAGAAAAAGCAAAAATCCATATTAAAAAAAAAAAAATAGAGCTAAATAAAACTAGACAAAACATATTTTGAAAAATTTTATTAATATAAATTAAATTTTTTTTTTCAAAATTTATTGACATTTCTGATCTGGATGCTGATGAAAAATTTATATTAAGTATTGTTAATACTGATGGAATAGTCGTTATTAAAATCCATATACCAAATTTTTCAACTCCCCATGCAAAAATCATTGCTGGTGGAAAAAGAATTTGTATTATTGTTTGGGTAGAAAAAACTGAAAAAAAAGAGAAAAAGTTTTTATAAATACTTTTTAAACGATATTTTGAAATATTTAAAATATTCATCAATTTCGGACTTTGTTATTAACTATAATTAATTTTTTAATATCATATATTTTTATGATAAAATATAAATTAGAAATAACTTTATAAAAATTAATTATATATTTGATTTTAATTAAATATGTTAAACTGACCAAATGCTTCCAAATAAATTAAAACCTGATGGATTATATAAGCTAATAAGAGTTGGTAAGGATAACGACGGTGGATATTTGGTTTGTGAAAATAGTGTGATGAATTCAAATACACTTATTTCTTGTGGTATCAGTGATGATTTTTCATTCGAACAACATTTTCAAAAAATCAGAAATGTTGATATTTTTGCATATGATCCAACAGTTAATTTAAACTTTTTTTTGAAAAAATTCCTTCATAGTTTTATAAAATTAAAACTCATGTTATTCTTTAATCATATTTTAAATTGGATTTATTTTAAAAAATTTTTTAATAAATCAAAAAATAAATTATTCTTAAAAAAAATTGGAAAAGGTGGTGATGCGTTTCATGATTATATTTCTATTGAAAATATAATAAAATCTAATGATATTAATCAAAAAATTTTTTTTAAAGTTGATATTGAAGGATCTGAATACAGAATTCTAAATGATTTAATCAAATTTATGGATAAAATTGAAGGATTGACAATTGAATTCCATAACGTGGATATAAATATGGATAGAGTTTTAGATTTTATTAATAAATTTAATCTTAAACTAGTTCATATTCATGCTAACAATTGGTCAACTCACGGCTTAGATGATATACCTTCAAGCATAGAATTGAGTTTTTCAAAGAAACCAGTTTTATTAAATAACAATATAACCTTTCCACATAATCTAGATCAAAAAAATAATCCAGATGCTGATGAGATTAAATTGGTATTTTCTTGAGAATAAAAAATACTTATTGACAGTTAGTTTAATTTTTTTAATCACCCTTATATTTAAATATAATATAAAAAGTTTTTACAATTATGTAAAAATCTAAAATTATTGTCCAGTTATTTAAGTACCATAAATCATGCTCCATACGTCTTCTCATATTTTCAGGGTTTGGGGTTGCACCTCTTAATCCATTTACTTGAGCCCAGCCTGTTAATCCAGGATTACATTTATGTCGTTTTAAAAAATTTTTAAACAAGCCTGAATATTTAATATCATGTTCAACCATATGTGGCCTTGGTCCAACTATAGACATATCTCCAATTATAACATTAAACAGTTGAGGTAATTCATCAATACTCAATTGTCTTATTAGTGTCCCACACTTAAGCTTTCTTTTATCACCATAAGTGACTTGAACAGTTTTATCAAATTTACCTTTTTTCAATGTTCTTAATTTAAATATTTTAAATCTTCTTCCATCCCACCCTGTTCTATCCTGAGTAAATAATATTGGAAGACCATCCTCAACAAATATAAAAATTGATGAAACTAATAAAATTGGAGAAGCAATTAATAAAAATAATATTGATAAAATTTTATCTAACAAAATTTTAATAAAAAAATTTAAGCCATGAAATCTTGAGATTTCATATTTTTTAAATTCAAACTTTCCATACAAAAGTTCCTCAGAATTAAAATTTGTTGTTTCATTTAAATTTACAATCAAAATATCTACTGAAAATTTTATTATATTTGAAATTAATTTTTCAGTTTTTCCCTTATCACTCTCTAAAATCCAGACTTGTCCTAGTTCATGATACTCAAGTATTGATCTTATATCTTCATCTTTTTTGAAAATTGGAATTCTTAATTCATTTCTTATTGAACTCTGACTGAAACT
>CABYYA010000020.1 GCA_902523125.1 uncultured Pelagibacteraceae bacterium
ACCCAATAAGCTTTAAGGTCCTGTAATTAACATTTTCATTTTTTGTTTTCTTTATTATAGATATAATAACAAAATGATTAAAAAAATTCCAAAATCAACTAAAGTTGTTGTAATAGGTGGAGGAGTGGTTGGTTGTTCAGTCGCTTACCATTTAGCTAAATTTGGTTGGAAAGATACAATTCTTTTAGAAAGAGATCAGTTAACATCAGGTACAACTTGGCATGCAGCTGGGTTAGTAAGTCAATTGGGTCCCTCAGCAGCGATTACTAAAATTAGAAAATATACTTTAGATCTTTATAAAGAGCTTGAAAAAAAAGTTGATCATTCAGCTGGACTAAGATTAAACGGTGCACTTTCGATTGCCGAAAATAAAGGTAGATGGCAAGAGCTTCAAAGACAAGCAACAACAGCACAACTTTTTGATGTTGATGTTAGAATTTTAGATAAAGAACAAATTAAAAAAGATTATCCAATTGTAAATACTGACGAAGTTTTAGGAGGGATTTTGATGCCAGGTGATGGTGCTGCAGATCCATCAGGAGTAACACATATGTTGGCAAAAGCAGCTAGAATGGAAGGGGCAAAGATTTTTGAAAAATCTCCAGTTGATGAAATCTTGACTAAAAATGGAAAAATTTCTGGATTAAAAGTAAACGGCCAAAAAATTGATTGTGAGTATATTGTTTTAGCATCTGGAATGTGGTCACGCCAAATTGGAGAAAAAGCTGGAGTAAGCATTCCTCTTTATCCAGCAGAGCACTTTTATATTATCACTGAGCCAATTGAAAATCTTTCTAAAACTTTACCAGTGATAAGAGACTTTGATAACAGAACTTATATTAAAGAAGATGCGGGGAAAATATTAGTTGGGATTTTTGAATCTCAATCAATTCCAGCATGGGATAAAATTAATAAAGTTCCAGAAGATTTTTCCTTTGGAGAATTTCAAGAAAATTTTGAGCATTTTGAACCTTATTTAGCTACTGCAATTAAAAGATTTCCAGTTTTAGAAACAGTAGGAATTAGGAAATTTTTTTCAGGTCCTGAGTCTTTTACTCCAGATACAAATACATTGCTTGGAGAAGTGCCCGAAGTAAAAAACTTTTTTGTATGCTGTGGTTTAAATAGTATTGGAATTGGAAGTGGGGGAGGTGTTGGTAAAGTTACAGCCGAATGGTTAATTAATGGACATATTAACCAAGATATTTTTTGTTATGACATTAAAAGATTTCAAAAATTTCACTCTGAGTTAAATTTTATTAAAAAAAGAATTACAGAGTCTTTAGGAGATTTATATGGAATGCATTGGCCATTTAAACAACATAAAACTTCAAGGAATATAAAAACACTTCCATATCATGACGAATTAAGAAGTTTTGGAGCGTGTTTTGGCGTTTCAGGAGGATATGAAAGACCAATGTGGTTTGCTTTGGATGGGGAAAAAGCTGAATATGAATATAGTTATAATTATCAGAGCTGGTATCCCTCTGCTGAATATGAAACAAATAATACAATTAAAAATGTTGGTTTGTTTGACTTAACTCCTTTTTCAAAGTTTGAAATAAAATCAGATCAGGCACACCAAGAGTTACAAAAGATTTGTACAGCTAATATCAAAAATGAATCTGGTAAATGTGTTTATACACATATGTTAAACTCAGATGGTGGAATAGAGACAGATTTAACAGTTGTATGTGTTGATAAAAATCATTTTAGAATAATAAGTTCTGCAGCAACAAGAGAGAGAGATAAATTTCATATAAATAAACATCTTTCAAAAAATATTAAATTAAAAGACATTACAGATGATTTATGTGTATTCGGTTTGTTTGGTCCAAGAAGTAGAGATTTACTTAAAACTTTAAGTGAAGATAATTTTGAAAATGATCAATTTAGATTTGGATTTGCAAAGTTTATTTCAATTAAAGGAGTTAAAATCTGGGCACAAAGATTGTCTTATGTGGGTGAATTAGGCTTCGAGCTATATGTAGATGTTAAAGAAGCAAAAAAAATATACGAACTACTTATAGAAAAAGGTAAAGATTTTAATCTTTCTAATTGTGGTATGCATGCATTGGATATTATGCGAATGGAAAGTGGATTTTTACATTGGGGGCATGATATTTCCCCTGAAGAAAACCAGTATCAAGCAGGTTTAGCTTTTACTATTAGCAATAAAAAAGATATAGATTTTATAGGTAAACAAGCTCTTGAAAAAATTAAACAAGATAAAGTTAAAACTAGATTTTCAATGTTTACTTTAAAAGAAAGTGAACCAGGAAAACCATTATTACTTCATGATGAACCAATTTATGATGGTGAAAAAATTATAGGAAGATCAACCTCAGGAAACTATTCATTTAATTTTAAAAAGAATTTAGTATTTGGATATATCAATAATGATTTATCTAATGAAGAACTTCAAAATAAAAACTTATTTATTGAGGTAGAAAAAAAGAAATATCCAATTGAAATAATCAACAAACCTTTAAAACAAACAAATTTTAAAAATAATTAATTTTTATTTTTTAAAAGAAAAACAAATATAAAACCAGTGATGTACATAATTAAAGCATACGCAGCTGTTGGAGTTATGTAGACTATATCTATACCAAATATTTGTGTAGAAACAAATATCGCTAAAGTACCGTTTTGTAATCCACATTCTAAAGCAATACATTTTTGTTGTTTTATTCCTGAGGCAAAAGTTTTACCAAGGTAATAAGCCACTATCATCATTGTTATATTTAGAATTAAAGAAATGAAACCTGCTTGCATTAGAAAATCTATAAAACTTTCTCTTTCTTCATAAAATGCAGCTATAAAAAAAATGATAAATAATACCATGTTAAGTTTTTCAAATATCTTAATTTTTGAATTTACAAAATTTTCAGCAAATTTTCTTATAATCATTCCCAAGATAACTGGAACCGTTACAACTAAAAACATTTTTAGTGCTATACCAGTCATTGAAACATTTTGAGAAATATTAGTAATTCCAAATAAATTAGCAGATGTAAAAATTATAAGAGGAACTGTAATAATAGAAATTAAACTAATTACAGCTGTTAAAGTAATAGATAAAGCAACATCTCCATTAGCAAATTTAGTTAATATATTTGATGTAACTCCACCCGGTGCAGCAGCAATAATCATTACTCCAATAGCAATTTCAGGCGGTGTTTTTAAAATTATAATTAATATGTAAGCAACTAATGGAAGAATTATTAATTGAGAAAAAAAACCTACAAAAAAATCTTTTGGAGTTTTTAATACTCTCGTAAAATCTTCAATTTTTAAACCTAAACCCAAACCCAACATTATTAATGCGAGTAAGATAGGTGCTATTTTTGTAACTACTTCCATCGACTCCTTAAATGAAATAAATAGTTTTTAATTTAATTAAATGTACTCAAAAAAAGCAACAGTTTTATTGCATCACAGCTATGCGATATAATGAAAAAAATTGAAAAAAAAATAAATTTTATGAAAAGATAGATTTAAGATATAGTTACCAGATTAATAACTTTTCGAATGAACTTGGCCTTATATTTAAAAACTTCTGTTTGATAAGGTAAAATTTTTCTAAAATTCATCGATGATAAAACATATTGTTTTTTTTCATTTAACTTGATTAAATCTTCTTTAACTAAATATTTACACTTTCTAATTATTGTTGCTCGAGGAATTTTTGTCATATCAGAAATTGACATTGCACTTATACCACTATCTGATCCTAGATTTTCTATAAGAACATTATTTGTTGTAAAGTAGTCTAAAGAATTTTTGTTATCACCTGTATTTAAATGTTTTGAAACATTTAAAATTTGATTCATACAAATTGTTCCCCAAATATGAAAAGTTGTTAAATCTTTCATGAACTTATGATATCCGATGATTAAAGGTATTTGCATTCTGTAAAACCATCTCCAACACAAGCTAAATTTTTTTTTTAAAACATTTTCAATCATTTTTTGATCAAGTTTTTTCGAATAAGTTTTGTCTTTATTTAAGGCTTGTGAAACTAAGTAAATATATTTTGCTGAAAATTTTATTTGATTCTCAGGTTTGATGAAGTTGAATGCTTTTTCATCAATAATAATTTTTTTTTTATTACGCGATATAACTCCTTCTTTTTCAAGTTCTAAAACTTTTCTTCTAACTGTTTCTTTTGGAAGATCCAATTTTTCACAAAGTTCAGTAATACTAAATTTTTCTATTTGTTGATATGATTTCGAATAATATTCCTCATAAGAATATTGAATATTCATTTGGTCATAAAATTGAAGAGTTTTTTCAATCAAAGAAATTACTATCATATATTTGTAATGATCATTAAATGATGCATAAACATTATTCATCCAATTCCATTGGTGGGATATCCACTCTTTGCTGAGAGTAGAATAATGTGACATAATGGATTCATAGACTTGATTATCAGTAAGGGTTTTAGAAAAATCTACTTCTTGCATACTCATAAATTATAAAAGTGCAGTAAAGACCCAAATTGGACATGTGTCAATTCATTAAAGACCCAAATCGAACTTCCAAAAAAATTGTTTTTTTTGAATATTGTGGTTTAATAGTATTATGACCTCTAAAGGCTTTACAGAAAATACTAATAAAATTAAGACCTCAAGTGATTTCAAAGTAAATGAAAAGCCTTTAAATTCTAACAAAATTAGCTCAAGTAGAGTCGACATTAATGTTTTAAAATCCAAACTTGAGGCTGAGCAAGGTAAAGAGTTTAGGAAAAATATTTTTATATTTTCATTTTGTGTTCTTCTGCTGGGTTCAGTTGGAATATTTCTCTCTTTATAATTTTATTTGCTAATAATTCTAAAGGATGTTTAATTACGGTAAATGAAAAATTTAACAAACTCTCTTAAGCAAAAGTTAACTTCAAAATACACAGTTTCTGATACTCCTCAAACTACTTCCAGACGAACAGACATAAATGTTCTATTAAACAGAGTAAAATCAGACAAAAAACAAGAAACTAGAAAAAAGTTTTATTTCTCTGCTGCTGCCTCTACGGGTTTAATTTTATTTGGGCTTATAGTTTTTAGCTAAAATTACACAATTACTTTAAATTCATATAAACTTTATAATTAATATTTATTGAATCAAATTCAATAAATATTATAAATCAACAATATTTAAAGGCGGGGTAGCTCAGTTGGTTAGAGCGCGGGACTCATAAGCCCGAGGTCAGTGGTTCGATCCCACTTCCCGCTACCAACTATTTTATGAGTTTTTTCAAATAATTTGAATATTCACAATTTCCATAAAATTTAATTGCATTCACTATTTGTTTTTTTGAAATCCATTTATTATTTAAGGCAATTTCTTCAAGACATGCAATCTTAAATCCTTGTCTATTTTCAATAGCAGATACAAATGCTGATGTTTTATAAAAATCTTCTATTGAACCTGTATCTAACCAGGCTCCACCTCTTCCTATAATATCAGCACTCAACTGTTTTTTAGATTTATAGAAATTTAATAAATCTACAATTTCTACCTCACCTCTTTTTGAAGGTTTTAGTTTTTTTGCTAATTCGATTACTTTATTGTCAAAAAAATATAATCCTGTTATAGCTAAGTCTGATAAGAATTTTTTGGGTTTCTCTTTAATTAATAAGATTTTATTTTTTTTATCTACTTTTGCCACTCCAAATGCTTCTGGATGCTGAACTTTATGTAGTACAACTCTCGCGCCTTTTTTTATTTTAGTGCTCTCTTTAAGTTTTGAGGTAAGATTTTGACCATAAAAAAAATTATCACCTAAAATCATCGCAACATTATCCTTGCCAATAAATTTTTCCCCAATCACAAAAGCATCAGGTAACCCTCTTGGTTTAGTTTGTTCTAAATAAGTAATTTTTATTCCCAAATTATTTCCATTAGGAATAAGTTTTTTATATTGATATAATTGTCCTTTATTGACAATAATTAAGATGTCTTTGATTCCTGCAAGCATTAAAATTGATAGTGGATAAAAAATCAGAGGTTTATCATAAATTGGAAGGAGTTGCTTGTTTACAGCTTTAGTTAAAGGGCTCATCCTAGTACCTTTGCCACCAGCTAAAATAATTCCTTTTTTAATCATGAATGTCCTAATCTTTTAATAATATCTTTTTTTAACAAGTTTTTATAATAAGTTTTATTTTTATAATACCATTCAAAAGTTAATTTAATCCCCTCTGAAAAATTAACTTTTGGTTTCCATCCAAGTTTTTTTATAATTTTGTTACTGTTTAAAGCATATCTAATGTCATGCCCTGGACGATCTTTAACAAAATTTATTTTAACACTATTTCCTACTTTAACCAATCTTTTTGAAACATTTATAAGTTTTGAACACACTTGTAAGTTATTCAAATTTCTATTTGATCCAATATTATAAAATTCTCCAATTTTACCTTTTAAAAATATTTTTATGAGAGCTTCGCAATGATCTTTTACATAAATCCACTCTCTTGAATTTGTCCCTTTTCCATAAATTGGTAGTGGCTTGTTATTTAAGATATTATAAATCAATTTTGGTATTAATTTTTCGGGATGTTGCTTTGGACCATAGTTATTTGAGCAATTAGTTACTATAGCTGGAATTTTATAGGTTCTAACGTACGAGCCTACCAAATGATCTGAGGCGGCTTTACTTGCTGCATATGGTGAACTTGGATTATATGGGAAATTTTCAGTTGATCGACCGTTTAAAATATCACCATAAACTTCATCTGTAGAAATATGAATTAGCTTACATTTGTGTTTTTTAACAAAGTTTTTAAAAGACTCTAATAATTTAAAAACATCAACAATATTGCTATTAATAAAGTTTGCTGGATTATCAATGGATCTATCCACATGAGTCTCAGCAGCTAAATTAAATATACATGAGGGCTTATATTTATTTAATATTCTATTAAATTTTTTATCTCCTATATTACATTTGAAAAACTTATAGTTTTTTGAGGATTTGAATTCTTTAACGTTATAAAAATTAGACGAATACGTAACTTTATCGATATTAATTATAAAATAATTTTTTTTAATTAATAATTCAATGAGATTACTTCCAATAAAACCCAATCCACCTGTTACAATTATTTTTTTCATTGATTAATTTATTTTTACATTAGTAAAAAGTATTAGTATAGTTGATTACACCGATCATATGTCAATATCTAGGCAAAATTTAACAGTAATTATTGTAAGCTTTATGAGTGAAAATGTGATTCATGACTGTATTAGATCTATACCAAAGGATATAAAAATTATTATAATTGATAATTCAAATGACGAATTTTTTAAAAATAAAATTGAAAAAAAATATAACAATGTCCGCTGCATATTATCAGAGAAAAATATCGGCATGGGTGCAGGTAATAATTATGGACTAAGCGAAATTGATACAGATTATGGATTTGTACTTAACCCAGATGTTGTACTGAGAAATGATACTATTGATGAAATAATTTTTGCCTCTAAACAAATTGACACATTTTCTGTGATTTCACCCATTATGGAGGAAGAAAATTACCCAAACTATAAGATGTACAAATTAGATAATTCTATTAATAAAAAAGAAAAACCCTTTAAAGTCGAGAGCGTTGACGGATTTGCGATGTTGTTAAATCTTTCAAGGTTAAAAAAATTAGAAAACTTTAAAGACGAATTCTTTGATGAAAATATTTTTCTTTATTTAGAAAATGATGATTTATGCAAAAGAATAATTGAACATGGTGAAAGTATTTACGTTGTTCCTAAATCAAAAATTAAACATCTTGGTGCAAAAGCTGTTGACGAAAAATATGAATATGAAATAGAATTATCAAGAAATTGGCACTGGGTTTGGTCTAAATTTTATTTTCATGAAAAACACTATGGATATTTAAATGCGTTTTTTAAAGTATGTCCAATATTTATTTCGGCAACTTTCAAAATGTTCTTATATTTTTTTATAAATAAGAGAAAAAAAACAATATACTTATATAGAATATTAGGATTTCTTAACGCTGTTGTTGGAAAAAAATCTTTTTACAGACCTAAAATTAATAATTAATGACCAGGGAATTCTATCAAGTTCTCAACTTTGTATTTTTTTGAAATCAGATTATCTGATCCCTTTAGATCAAACAAATTAATTACAAAAATAAAACCTGCAACCTCTCCTTTTGAAATTTTTATTAATTTTGCAGCAGCCTCGGCTGTTCCACCTGTAGCAATTAAATCATCTATAATTAAAACTTTATCTTTCTCATTTACAGAGTCTTTGTGCATCTCGATAGTCGCAGATCCATATTCTAATTCAAAGTCTACAGAGTATACGTCAGACGGTAATTTATTTTTTTTTCTAAGCATTATAAATGGTTTTTTTAAAATGTAGGAAACTGCAGAGGCAAAAACAAAACCTCGTGATTCTATTGCAGCTATTTTGGAAAAGTTAAACTTTTTTGATCTTTGAACTATTTGATCAATACTTTCATTGAAGGCTTTTTCATCTTTTATTAAAGTAGTGATATCTCGAAAAAGAATGCCCTTTTTGGGGTAGTCGGGTATTGATCTTATATATTTTTTAAGGTCCATAAATTTTAATTTTTACTTAAATAACTTTTTACTTAGTTTTATACATTCTTTTTGAAGCTGAGTGATATTAATATCAAGGTTTGTCT
>CABYYA010000021.1 GCA_902523125.1 uncultured Pelagibacteraceae bacterium
GAATTTGGTTTAAAGAATTTAAAAGGCTATGATCAACAACGTCTATATGCCTATCTAGCAGAACGGTATTTGTCTTTTTGGTTTAAAAAAAATACAAAATATTTAGAATGGTATTGGACTTTTTTTGAAAAAAAATCTAACTCATAAATTAAATGAAAATAAAAAATGTTAAAATTAGTGGTTTAAAAATCATTCAAACAAAATTGTTTTTTGATAAAAGAGGATTTTTTAAAGAAGTATTCAAAAATAACTTGATTAAAAATAATTTTAAATTTGATGTAATGTCATCATCTAAAAAAAATGTAATTCGTGGTTTGCACATACAAACTAAAAAACCTCAGGCAAAAGTTATTACTGTTGTTTTAGGAAAAATTATGGATGTTGCAGTAGATTTAAGAAAAAATTCAAAAACATTTGGAAAATATTATTCTTTAACAATATCAGATAAGTCTGAATATTCTTTTTACATTCCTGAGGGTTTTGCTCATGGTTTCCTATGTTTATCAGATAAATGTATAGTTCATTATAAATGTTCTGAGTATAGACATAAAGAAAGTGAAACAACTTTAAACTGGAAAGATCAGGAAGTTAAGATTAAATGGCCAATAAAAAAACCAATTCTATCTAGGAAGGATAAAATTGGTAAAAATTTGGAATTTTTCAGATAATTTTTTTTGGAGAGATGGCCGAGTGGTTTAAGGCGCACGCTTGGAAAGTGTGTGTACCCTTATAGGTACCGTGGGTTCGAATCCCACTCTCTCCGCCACCAATTCAACTACTTAATATGGGATAGTTTTTATTCATTAAAATCACTATTTTAAAGTTTTTTGAGGATTAAATATTTTTACTTAGCCTAGTTTGTGGACAAGTTTGATGTTAAAAATTAGTTAATGGGATTAAGAAAAAAAATAAAAAAATTTTTTTACACTAGGAAATTTTCAAAAAAAAATTATTTAACAAATATAAATAATAAAAATATTTTGATAACTGGTGCCAATTCTGGAATTGGTCTTGAGTTAACAAAAAAAACTTTAGCTTTAGACAATAAAGTTTTAGCAACTTATCGAGAAAATTTTAAAAATTTAGAATGTATCAAAAATAAAAATTTAACAATAGTGAAGTATGATCAAAGAAATATAAATGATTTCAAAGATCTTGAAGAAAAAATTAAAGAAACTCCTGTAAATTTTATATTCAATTGTGCTGGTGTATTTGGAGGTTCCTTCGAAGACCAACAAATAGAAAAACTTAATTTTAAAAAATTTCAAGAAGTGCTGATGGTTAATTCATTTTCTATCCTAAAAATTATCCAGATAATATTGGGTGATAAATCATCTGCGAAAAATCTTGAAATTTTGATTAATATTAGTAGCGATGCTGGCAGCATTAAACTAAATAATCAAGGGAACGCATATATATATAGAGCTTCAAAAACAACTTTAAATTCTATTACAAAGAATATGTCGTTAGATTTAAATGCTAGATTTAAAACAATAGTATTTGCTATAGATCCTGGCAATGTTCAATCAGGAATGAACCCAGGTGGACATATAAAAAGTGAAGTTTGTGCAAATTTAATAATTGATATGATATCATCGAATGTTCAATCATTTAACGGAAAATTTGTTAATTTATTAGGTGAAGAAATACCTTGGTGATTTTAATATAATTACTTAAAAAAATCCTTATGAATCTCATTCTACATAACACCAAATAACCCCTGAAATATCTCACTTATTTTACATTTATATCGAAAATTTGTGATTATAATTGAGCAATTTTTAATAAAAAATGTTATAATTTTATTTTCCTTAATTTAAAAAAATGGCAAATAAAAATACATATAAAGCAGATTCTATCAAAGTGCTTAAAGGTTTGGAAGCAGTAAGAAAAAGACCTGGAATGTATATTGGTGATACCGATGATGGAACTGGTTTACATCACATGGTTTATGAAGTTGTAGATAATTCAATTGACGAGGCTCTAGCAGGATATTGTAAAAATATTAATGTAAAATTAAATTCTGATGGAACCGTAACTATTAATGACGACGGTCGTGGAATTCCTACAGATATACACAAAGGAGAAAAAAAATCTGCTGCCGAAGTAATCATGACTCAACTTCATGCAGGTGGGAAATTCGACCATGACTCTTACAAGGTTTCTGGAGGCTTACATGGCGTGGGAGTGTCTGTTGTTAATGCTCTTTCAGAAAAACTCTTCTTAGAGATAAACAGAGATGAAAAAAAATATTCTATCGAATTTCGTAATGGTGAAGCAAAAGCACCTTTAAAAATATCTGGTAAATCAAAACAAACTGGTACTCAAATAACCTTTTTACCTTCAAAAGAAGTTTTTTCATCAATCAAATTTAGCGCAAATATCTTAATTAAGAGAATGAGAGAATTAGCTTTTTTAAATAAAGGTATAAAAATAATCTTCATAGACGATAGTCAAAAAAAAGAAAAAATTTTAGAATTTAAATACGATGGAGGCTTAATTGAATTTGTAGATTATTTAGACGAGAAAAGAGAAAAGCTACAAAATAAAAATGGAAATGATTTATTTAGAAAACCTATATATATTGAGGGTAAAAAAAATGATGTAGAATTAGAGTGCTCATTAAAATGGAATTCAGGTTATTCTGAAGATATTTATCCTTATACAAATAATATCTACCAAAAAGATGGAGGAACACATTTATTAGGTTTTAGGAGTGCTTTAACAAGAATAATCAATAAATATGCAAACGAAAATAACCTTCTTAAAAAGAATAAATTAACAATTTCTGGAGACGATATTAAAGAAGGTTTAACATGTGTTTTATCTACAAAAATCCCTGATCCAAAATTTTCTTCTCAAACAAAAGATAAATTAGTGTCATCAGAAGTGAGAATGATAGTTGAGACATTAGTAAACGAAAAATTATCTATATGGTTTGATCAAAATCCTTCTGTAGCTAAAGTAGTTTTGGCTAAAGTTATCCAGGCCGCGATGGCTAGGGATGTGGCTAGAAAAGCTAGAGAAAATGTAAGAAGGAAAGGAGCCATTGAATTAAGTGGCCTTCCAGGAAAATTAGCAGATTGTCAAATAGGAAAACAAGAAGGAACAGAATTATTTATCGTTGAGGGAGATTCAGCTGGTGGCTCTGCGAAACAAGGTAGAAATAGATCAAATCAAGCAGTCTTACCTTTGAGAGGAAAAATACTTAATACTTATGTTGAAGATTTAAAAATTAAAAAAAACGGGAATGGAAATGGTTCAGATCAAAGAACAAAAGCATTGTCCAAGATGATATCCTCAAATGAAATAGTAACATTGATCAATGCACTTGGATTAGATCCAAAAGATCATGAAATTGATTTAAAAGATTTAAGATACGGAAAAATAATTATAATGACGGATGCTGATGTTGATGGATCTCATATCAGAGCATTATTGTTAACTTTCTTTAATAATAAACCTTTTAATAAGTTGATAGAAAATGGTCATGTGTATCTTGCTCAACCACCACTATTTAAGATTAATAAAGGTTCCAAAGGAATATATATTAAAGACGAGGAAGAATTAGAAAATTATATAGTGACAAATAGCAAGGAAATAAAAAAATTAAAGAGAGGTTCAAAAGAGTTTTTAAAATTGATGGGAATTGAAAAATCTAAAATGACCATACAAAGGTTTAAGGGTTTAGGAGAAATGAACCCAGAAGAACTTTGGAGTACAACTCTTAACCCAGAAACGAGAAATTTACTTCAGGTTCAATACTCAAAAAACTCAAAAAAAGACCAGGAATTGATACATACTTTGATGGGTAATGATGTAACATTAAGAAAAGACTTTATTATTTCTAACGCAATAAATGTTCAAAATTTAGATATTTAGACCATGAAGTTTTTTGAAACTTCAAAATTTCATACTTTAAAAAAATCTACTTATATATCTTTAAGATGGATTGGTATAATAGGCCAACTAATTTCAGTTTATATTGTTTATTTTTTTTTTAAATTCGATTTTAATTTTATTTTATCAAATTTAATAATATTTACTGGAATTTTGAGTAATATTTATTTGATATTCATTTATAATAAAACTCAACTTTCAGATAGATCAGCATTAATTTTTTTAATGATTGACATTTTTCAATTAGGTTCACTTATATATTTAACAGGAGGAATCGTAAATCCTTTCGTAATTTTTTTATTAATTCCCAGCGTATTTGCATCCTCAAACTTAGGTATTAGAACTAATTTATTTCTTGTTATTGCAACAATATTAATGATTACCTTTTTGACTTTTTATTCAGAGGATTTACCTGAGCCATTAAATAATCATTTTCATGTTGACCCTTATTATTATTATTCAATTCCAATAGCTTTTATAATTGCTTTAATTTTTTTAAATTATTTTGCAATAGTATTTGGTTCAGAGTCTAGAAAAAGAAAAGAAGCTTTAAGTAAAATGGAAGAAATAATGGCTCAGGAACATGAGATGTTATCCTTAGGAGGTCAAGCAGCAGCAGCAGCCCATTCACTGGGAACTCCTTTGTCTACAATTAAAATTATTTCACAAGAGTTAAAACATCAGTTAAAAGACCGTAAAGAATTGATTTCTGATATAGAATTATTATCAAGTCAAGTTGAAAGATGTAATCAAATTTTGAAAAGATTATCTTTAAATCCTATTGAAGAGGATGATTTTATAGATGAGGACCTGAATTTTAAAAAATATATCAATCAAATTGTTAACTCATTTGAGGAAACAAGTAGTAAAAAATTTATTTTAAATTTTGATCAAGATGCAAGCCCAAGAAAAATTTCAAAATCAATAGAAATTATATATGGTTTGAGAAATTTTATTGGAAATGCAAATAAATTCGCTAAAGAAAAAATATTTATCACCCTAAAAAGTAACAATGAATATACTGAAATTACTATCGAAGATGATGGTGGGGGATATCCTGGTGAAATATTGTCAAAAATAGGTGAACCTTATTTAAGATCACTTAAAAATAAAGATAAGAATCAATCCGGTTTGGGCCTTGGAATTTTTATAGGTAAAAATTTACTTGAAAAAAATTTTGCATCTTTAAATTGTCAAAATTCTAAAACAAGAAATGGAGCCGAAGTGAATATAAGATGGAATAATAAAGATTTAAAAAAAATTTAATGTAATTTCGCTTTTTTATCAAATAATGAGCTTAATTGGGAGATCATTACATCACCAAGTTCATTTACATCTGTGATTTTAATTGCTCTTTTATAATATCTAGAAACATCATGACCAATTCCTATAGCTAAAATTTCAATTTCAGATTTATCCTCTATAAACTTAACCATTTTTTTTAAATGTTTTTCTAAAAAATCCCCTGAGTTTACTGATAAGGTTGAATCGTCAACTGGTGCACCATCTGAAATTACCATTAAAATTTTTCTTTCTTCTTTTCTTTTCTTAATTCTGTTGAAAGCCCATGTTATAGCCTCACCATCTATGTTTTCCTTGAGTAAACCTTCCTTCAACATCAGCCCAAGATTATCTTTTGCTTGTCTCCAATGTGTATCGGCTCCTTTGTAAATAATATGTCGTAAATCGTTTAACCTTCCAGGTGTTTTGGGCTTATTTCTTTTATTCCATAACTCCCTACTCTGACCACCTTTCCAATTTTTTGTAGTGAAACCTAATATTTCTACTTTCACCGAGCAACGTTCCAATGTTCTTGAAAGAATATCTGCACAAATAGCTGCAATTGTGATTGGTCTACCTCGCATCGAACCTGAATTATCAATTAGAAGTGTTACCACTGTGTCTTTAAAATCTAAATTTTTTTCTTTTTTAAAAGATAATGAATTATATGGATCCATTATAATTCGTGGTAACTTTGAACTATCAAGTAATCCCTCCTCCAAATCAAACTCCCAAGCTCTATTCTGTTTTGCTAATAATTGTCTTTGAAGTTTATTAGCAAGCTTAGTTATAACATCTTGAAAACCAATTAATTGTTGATCTAAAGTTTTTCGAAGTTTATTTGCTTCATCTGCGTTTTCAAGATTTTCAGCTTTGGTAATTTCGTCAAACTGCGTCGTAAAAATTTTATAATCTACATCTAAATCTTTTAAATTTTTCTTTTGAATGACTTGCTCAGAGTTTTGCTCGTCTGAATCTGTTTCTACAAGTTGTTCATCTAATTTATATTCATCAATATTGTAATCTGAATCCAAACTTGCTTCTGTTTCATCTTGCTTATCAGGATCTCTTTTATCCTCATCCTCACTTTCATCATTTTCGCTTGATTGATTTTCTTGATTATCCTCTTGATTTTCATCTTTTTTTTCTTCATTTTCCTCTGATTGAAAAATGTCCATTTCTTGCAGTATTTTGGAAAACTTAAAACTATATGCATTTTGATTTTCTAAATTTTGTTTAAAGAATTCTATATGTTCAAAAATTGAATTATCAAAATCTTTTTCCCAGAAGTTTAACATCTTTGTTGTTAAAGAATTTAGTTTGATATTGTGAAAATTTTTCAACATGTATAATTCAAAAGCCTCAATCACAGGCACATCATCTTTAGATTTAATTTGATCTTTTCTTTTGTGGTTAATCATTTGAGTATAGTTATCTCTTAAATTTTTATCTATTCCTTTTAACATTTCTGATCCCAATTTTTCGTATCTTATTTTTTCTGTAATAGTATATAGTGATTTACATGATGAACTGGATGGTAAATTTTTCTTAAATATAGTCTCACTAGAAAATTTCTTTTTAAGAGCTTTAGAGTCCGTCTCTGCTCTAGCTTTAATAAAATCGCTTTTTGAATTTAAATTATCTAATTCGATTAGGCTCTGTTTTTCAGAATTTTCAGCATTCTTTTTGTAATTGATATTTAAATCATCTGAAATTACTTTTGCGGTAGATGATAAAGCCTGTCTAAGCTTTTCTTTTAAACTCTCATTCTTATTGTTCATTAAATTTGAATGTTTAACAAGGACTCTGGTAATTCTTCACCAAAACACCTTTGGTAATACTCTGCAATTATGTTTTTTTCAATTTCATCACATTTATTTAAAAAGGTCACTCTAAAAGCATAACCTGTATCCTTAAAAATTTCTGCATTCTCAGCCCAGTGTAAAACTGTTCGTGGACTCATAACTGTTGATATATCTCCAGCTATAAATCCTTTTCTAGTTAGTGATGCAACTTTAATCATATTAGAGATTTTTTCCTTGCCTTTTGTATTATTTAATTCTTTATTTTTTGCTAAGATAATTTCCATTTCTTTATCAAGGCTAAGATAGTTTAAAGTTGTAACAATATTCCATCTATCCATTTGACCTTGATTTATCTGCTGTGTTCCGTGATAAAGTCCAGTTGTATCTCCTAAACCAACAGTATTAGAGGTTGCAAATAATCTAAAAAATTTATTTTGTTTAATAACTTTATTTTTATCTAAAAGAGTAAAATTACCTTCTGCTTCAAGTACTCTCTGAATAACAAACATTACATCGGGTCTTCCTGCATCATACTCATCAAATACTAAAGCAACAGGATTTTGGATCGACCAAGGTAAAATCCCTTCATTAAATTGAGTAACTTGCTTACCATCTTTCAAAACAATCGCATCTTTACCTATTAAATCTATACGACTTATATGGCTATCCAAATTTATTCTGATACAGGGCCAATTTAATCTTGCAGCAATTTGTTCTATGTGTGTAGATTTTCCTGTTCCGTGATAACCTTGAACAAGAACTCTTTTATTAAACGCAAAACCCGAGATAACCGCTAAAGTAGTATCACGATCAAATTTATAATTTTTATCTATTTCTGGCACGTATTCACTTTTTTTTGAAAATGCATCCACCTCCATACTAGAGTCGATCCCAAAAGTCTGTTTTATTGAGAGTTTTATGTCAGGTTGGTTATTTATATCTGGTGTCAATTTTTTTCTCTATAAGTATTTTTTAATTGCGTATAAGCCAAAGTTATTGATTTGAGTTTTTCTTCAAATTTTTTATTACCGGAATTCATATCAGGGTGAAATTTTTTAACAAGTATTTTAAATTTATTATAAATTTTTTCCCATTTCGATCCCACTGAAATACCTAATATTTCAAATGCTTTGATGTCTTTGTGATTATATCTAAATTGTCCCATAT
>CABYYA010000022.1 GCA_902523125.1 uncultured Pelagibacteraceae bacterium
AGAAAAATTGTTTACATTGGTTTTTCGATAGGAATTTTATTTACATTAGTATTTTCTACAAATTTCACTGATCTTATTTCAATACGAATAGCAATTGGATCAGGAACAGCATTTATAATCGCTCAGCTTTTAGATGTTCAAATATTTGATCAATTAAGACAAAAAAAATGGTTTGTCGCTCCTCTAACATCTTCTTTGATTGGATCTACCATCGATACTTTCTTGTTTTTTTCAATATCTTTTTATGGGACAGGAATACCATGGTTAACATTATCTCTAGGTGACTTGGCAGTTAAAATTTTTGTTGCCTTAGTAATGTTGATACCTTTTAGATTATTGTTAGGTACCTTAAAAGCAGCCTAACTAAATTTTAGGCTCTTGTTGAGTCATGCAATGTATTGCACCAAAACCCCATATTAATTTACTACAGTCAACTGTTTCAACTTTTCTATTTTTAAAATAGTTTTTAAAAATTTTAATTGCAATATAATCCTCTTTAACATTAAAAATGGGGAGCAACACTTTTTTATTACAAATGTAAAAGTTCATATAACTAGCAGGAACTCTTATCTTATCTATAAATATGGGTGAGGGCATAGGCACTTTAATGATTTTAAATTTTTTACCCCTTTCATCTCTAAATTTCTTTAATATTCTAAGATTTTTATTAAGGTTTTTGTAATTTTTATCACTTTTGTTATTTTCAATGGCAGTCATAATTGTATTCCTTGAAACAAATCTTGAAATATCATCAACGTGGCCATGGGTATCATCACCAACAATTCCTTTTTTTAGCCATATAAAATTTTTTATATTTAAATATTTACTAAATATTACCTCGTAGTCTTTCTTATTAAATTTTTTATTTCTCTCTTGAATTTTGCTTAATAAACATTCCTCTGTTAATAAAATTGTTCCAGCACCATTTACATCGAAAGCTCCACCTTCCATTATTACTTTTCTTAATTTCCCATTTTTTTTTATAGCCGGATTAATTTTTTTTAATTTGATAATTTTACTTAATTTATCATTAATTTTATTATCATTTTTGTAATTTTTATATTTTGCCCACCCACTAAATACAAAGTTTAATATAATTTTTTTTTTATACTTTTTATTAGTTAAGAAAATTGGACCTGAGTCTCTCAACCATATTCTATCGGTTTTTATTTTATGGAAGCTAATATTCTTAATTTTGTTTGATTTGAGAATTTTTTTGATACTTTTGATTTTACTGTTAATAATCAAATTAACCTTTTGGTGTTTTGATATTTTATAAATAATCTCTAAAATTACTTCAGGAATAAATTTATATAAACCAGGCCAATCGTTTTTATTATAAGGCCATGCAATCCAGACAGATTTTTGAGCCTCCCATTCTCCAGGCATTCTAAATCCACTAAGTTTTTTACTCATCTTCAGGATTCTTTAATATACCTTTATAAAAATCAATTCTTCGATCACGTAAAAAAGGCCAATGTTGTCTAACTTTATCTATTTTTTTGTAATCAACTTCCCGTATTAAAATTTGCTCTTTATTATTACTTAGCTTTCCAATTATTTGGCCGCTGGGGTCAATTATCATAGAATTTCCCCAGAATTCTATTTTCTTTTTACCCTTCTTTTCAGTTCCTACTCTGTTTATAGCAACAACATAGGTTCCATTCGCGATGGCATGAGATTTATGCATAGTAATCCATGAATCTAATTGAGATTTCCCAAACTTCCTTTTTTCTTTTGGATGCCATCCAATAGCTGTAGGATAAAAAATTATTTGTGCGCCCTTCAGTGCTGTTAATCTCGCAGCTTCAGGAAACCATTGATCCCAACATATCAAAGGACCAATTTTACCAAACTTTGTTTTGATAGATTTAAATCCTAAATCCCCAGGAGTAAAATAAAATTTTTCATAATACCCAGGGTCATCAGGAATATGCATTTTTCTATACTTTGATAATATTTTACCTATATCATTTATCACAACACTCGTATTGTGGTAAAAACCATGTGTTTTTTTTTCAAATAAAGAAATAATTAAAACTATTTTTAATTCTTTTGCTAAATCACAAAATATTTTTGTTGTTTTTCCAGGTATCTTTTCTGCCAGTCTAAAATTTGAGTGGTTTTCTGTTTGACAAAAATAATTTGATAAAAATAGTTCTGGCAAACAAATTATTTTTGCTTTTTTTGATGCAGCTTTTTTTATATTTTTAATTGCTGAAACCAAATTTTTTTTAAAATTATCCTTGATTTTACTTTGAATAATTCCAATTTTAATTTTTTTGACCATTAATCAAAAGATTTTGGAGAAGTTTTTTCTTTCTCTATTTTTCCATTCTCCAGTATGGTAAGCATCGCTTGCAATTAATGGAAGAACACTAGTAGCTTCAGCAAATACCATTTGTTCTTTATTTGTATTAACCTTGCCCCATGAGCTTGCCTCTTTTAGTGTTGAGCTACTACATGCGCCATCTCTCGAGTCAGCAACTGTGATTTGAATAGCATATTTGTGCATATCCACTTCTTTTCCTAAAAGCTCAGCACAAATTACTGTATCTTGTATAAAATTTTTAGGAACACCACCGCCAATCATAAATAATCCAGACTCTTTAGATTTAATTTTTATTTCTGTTAATTCTCTAAATTCCCTTATTGAGTCCATAGTTATATGATTTTTTGGATTTCTCTCCTGGTGCATTACCAATCCAAAACCTGCACTCGAGTCAGTAAATGCTGGACAGAAAATTGGAACATCATTGTCATATGCTGTTTCAATCAAAGATCCCTTCTTTTTGGCATTTGACTTTAAATATTTACCAATTTCTCTAATAAACTCTCTTGATGTATAAGTTTTTGGTTCTAGTTTATCAGCTATTTCTCCAATTGTTTTATCACACAACTGAAGCTCTTCTTCATCGATGTAAGTGTCATAAATCCTGTCTATGTAATTTTTTCTGAGCTCATTATCATTTTGATACTGTGAACCTTGATAATGTCTAAATCCAAGTGCTTCAAAAAAATCCATATCTATTATGGATGCTCCAGTTGCAACAATTGCATCTACCATGTTGTATTTGACCATATCTCTGTAAATATGCATACACCCTGCCGCTGAAGTAGATCCTGCTAATGTTAAAAAAATTGTACATTCTTTGTCTTTTAACATTTCATTATAAATGTTGGCTGCATTTGCTGTCTCTCTTGAAACAAAAGACATTTTTTCCATGGAAGAAATAATCTTTCTAGAATCAAAAGATGTAATATCGATATGTTCTACAGACTTTTTTAAGAAATCTTTTTTACTATTGTGACCAAGATTTTTATTTTCTGACATTAAGCAACTAGAGTAGCTTTGTCTGAATTCTTATCATACATAGACATTATTGGTGTATCCTCAACCTCATAAATTTCATCAGAGTAATAACCATTAAATTGAGTTCTAAAAGTTAAACCATATGATCCTAGTTGACCAAGTTCAATATAATCATTCTCTTTAATATTATTTGGAAGTAGGAAAGGACCTTTCATATAATCCATGCTGTCACATGTTGGTCCATAAAAATTAAATGCAGTCATTTTTTTTGAAATAATTTTACTTGAAGTTTCTTTAATTAATTTTGATGGAAAAACTATATTTGGTGTTCCAGCATCAAAAAGTGTACCATAAGTACCATCATTAATGTAAAGTTTTTGTTTCTTTTTTAAATTAACTCTCACAATTGTTGATCCACTCTCTGCAACCAAAGCTCTTCCAGGTTCACAAATAATTTGAGGCATATTCTTTAAGTCTAAATTTTCTAAACTCTTCCTAATTTCCTCCATATAATTTTCTAAAGATTGTGGTACAAGATCAGGATAAATTGTTGGGAAGCCTCCACCTATATTTATGTAATCTGGAACAATTTTTGTTTTTTTTATTACGCTTCCCATTTCTTTAATTCCTTTAGAATATGAGATTGGATGCATACATTGGGAACCAACATGAAAACTTAAGCCGATTTTTTTCGAATGAAGTTTTGCAAGTCTTAACAGTCCTGAAGCTTCAGAATATAAAGCACCGAATTTTTTTGATAAATCTATTTCAGCATGCTCATTGGAAACAGCAACTCTAATAAATAATTCTAAATCTTTAGCATTTTCTGTTGTTTCGATAATTTTTATTAATTCATCTTTTGTATCTAAAGCGAAAGTTTTTATTCCAAAATTAAAATATGCTTCTTTAATACTCTCTTTACTTTTAACTGTATGCATAAAAGAACATTTTGCGGTATTATCAAATTTCCTTACTGCTTTGATTTCTTCGATAGACGCAACATCAAATTGATTAATTCCACTTTTTATCAAAGTTTTGATAACTTCAGGATGGGGATTAGTTTTTACAGCATATAGTATTTTCCCCGGAAACTTATCTTGAAAGAATTTTGAAGCAGAAAGAATAGAATTCTTTCTTATACAATAGACAGGTTTTTCCGGTTTCAGTTGGTTAACTAATTCCTCAACCGACTTAAATTTTTGCATTTTAAATGCCCCCAAAAAAAATTTAACAAAAAAAAAGTCTTTTATTTAAAAAAACTTTAATAATCGAGCAATTAATTCAATAGTTATTCAATGTAAAGCAAATAATGGCCTATTGAATTGTGGAAAAAAATATCCATATAAAGTTCATGAAAAACCAAGCTCCATTACAAAATCTGGCTGATTTTGACAATAAATCCTTATTAATTGTGGATGATGATAACCCTTTTAGGGAGAGATTAGCTAGAGCGATGGAAAAGAAGGGGTTTGAAGTCTTACAAGCTGAGAGTGTGCAAAAAGGTAAAGACATGGTTAAAGTGAAAAAACCAGGTTTTGCAGTGGTTGACCTTAGGTTAAATGATGGAAATGGATTAGAGGTTGTAAAAGAAATTCAATCATCAAATTCACTAAGTCGAATCATAATGTTAACTGGATATGGAAATATTCCAACTGCTGTAGCCGCAATCAAAGAGGGTGCTATTGACTATTTAGCTAAACCAGCAGATGCGGACGATGTAGAAAAAGCGTTATTAGCAGATCCAACAAAAAAAGCTGCACCACCTGAAAACCCAATGTCAGCAGATCGGGTTAAATGGGAACATATTCATAGAGTATTTGAATTATGTAATAGAAATGTTTCAGAGACTGCAAGAAGGCTTAAAATGCACAGAAGAACTCTTCAAAGAATATTATCTAAAAGATCGCCTAAATAAATTTTCTAAATTTAATAATTTTTTTTGCTATTAATGTAAGCAGACAAATTTTGAAGATTTCAGCAACTAAAAAAGGCATTACACCTAATTTTAAAATAGGTTTATCCCAACCAATTAATGTACCTAGCCATAGAATACCCAGAATATAAATCGTTGAAACTGAAAATGTTAATTTAAGAAAAATTGAAAAATATTTATCATCATTTTTTACGAATGATGCTAAAAAACACGCTGATAAAAATCCAATTAAATAACCCATTGTTGGACCTGTAAAATAAGCCAAACCAATTCCTCTCTCAGGGGAATTAGAAAATACTGGTAAACCCAATATACCTTCTAATAAGTATAAACTCACAGTGGCTAGAGCTATTTTATATCCGAAGCTAATACCTAAAAATAAAACTATGAATGTTTGCATAGTCATTGGAACTGGATAAAAAGGTATCTTGATTTTAGCAGAAATTGTAAGAATTATTGAACCTACAAAGATAATTAGTAATGATTTTATAAGCTGGTTTTGAGTATTTTGCTTTATAAGTTCCATAAAAAATAATACTCTTATTTTTATCTTTAATCTATATTAAATTTTAATGAATAAGATTCAAAAAACAGATCATTTTTATCTAATAGATGGATCAGGTTATATATTTAGAGCTTATTATGCTTTACCACCACTAACTCGAAAAAGTGATGGATTACCGACTGGAGCAGTAAGTGGTTTTTGTAGTATGTTGTTTAAACTTCTTGAAGACTCGAAATCAAATGAAAATCTTCAGAAACCAACTCATTTTGCTGTTATTTTTGACTCATCTAGAAAGACTTTTAGAAATGAAATCTATAGTGATTACAAAGCCAATAGATCTGAGGCGCCAGATGACTTAGCACCACAATTTGAATACATAAGAAAATCAGTTTTAGCTTTTAATTTACCCTCTGTTGAATTAGTTAATTATGAAGCAGACGATTTAATTGCAACTTATGTTGATCAGATTTTAAAAAAAGGAGCAAAGGTAACAATAGTTTCATCAGATAAAGATTTGATGCAATTGTATAAAAAAGATGTTCGTATTTTTGATCCAATGAAAAACAAGTTCATCTCTAATGAGGATGTAAAAAATAAATTTGGAGTAGATCCAGATAAAGTTATAGATGTTCAGGCTCTAGCTGGGGATAGCAGTGATAACGTTCCTGGTGTTCCTGGAATTGGTGTAAAAACTGCAGCAGAATTAATTAATAAGTATGGTGATTTAGAGACACTTTTAAAATTAGCAGATGAAATCAAACAAAATAAGAGAAGAGAGACTTTGCTAAACAACAAAGATAAAGCTTTAATAAGTAAAAAATTAGTAACATTAAAGTACGATGCTCCAATCGAAATGAGACTCAATGATTTTGAATTAAAAAGAATTGATAAAGATAAACTTTATAAATTTCTAAGAGAAATGGAGTTTAATAGGTTGCTTAGTTCTGCTATTTCTACTTATGGGGAGCCAGATTTTAATGGTGAAAAAAAGGATGTTCAGATAAAGGAAAAAAAAGTTGAAATTGATAAGAAAAATTATTTTTTAATAACAGAGCACAGTAAAATTGATGAATGGATTAAGGAAGCTGAAGAAATAGGAGAAGTTGCAGTTGATACAGAAACAAATTCTTTAGATCCTCATCAAGCTGATTTAGTCGGAGTATCTTTGAGTTCTAAGATTGGTAAAGCTTGTTACATACCAATAGGACATAATTCAAAAAAGTGCATTGATAAAGACATAGTGCTTAAAAAATTAAAACCTTTACTTGAAGATCCAAGTATCAAAAAAATAGGTCAGAACATTAAATTTGATTTTATTGTATTTTTCAATCATGGGATAACTCTATCAGCGATGGAGGATACCATGCTCATGTCTTATGTGCTTGATGCTGGAAAAAATAGACACAATATGGATATGTTATCTGAAATTCACCTGAATCATAAAACAATAAAATTCAAAGAATTAGTTGGTTCTGGAAAGAAACAGATAAATTTTAGTGAAGTCGATTTAGAAAAAGCAAAAGATTATGCTGCTGAGGACGCTGACATAACTTATAGACTATATAAAAAATTTTATAAAAGTTTAAAAGAAGAAAAAATGATTAATATTTATGAAATTTTTGAAAAGCCATTACTTAGAATTTTGGCTGGTATGGAAATACATGGTATTAAAGTTGATAACAAATTTCTTAAAACATTATCTACCAAATTTGAAAAAAAGATTGAAAAAATTCAGAAAAAAGTTTTTAAACTCTCCAAGAAAGAGTTTAATATTGCTTCTCCAAAACAATTAGGTGAAATTTTATACAATGATCTAAAGATTGCAGACTTAAAAAAAACTAAAAAGGGAAGTTTTGCAACAAGTGCCTCAGTACTAGAAGATCTTGCTTTTAAAGGTCATAAATTTCCAAAATTAGTCTTAGACTGGCGGCAAGTTTCAAAACTAAAAAATACCTATTCAGACTCATTACCTGAGCATATTAATCCTGATACAAAAAAAGTTCATACTTCCTTTTTATTAGCAGCAACGACTACAGGACGATTAGCTTCAAGTGATCCTAACTTGCAAAATATTCCAATTAAATCAGACGATGGCAGAGATATTCGTAAAGCTTTTGTTGCGGAGAAAGATAACATTTTGATTTCTGCAGACTATAATCAAATTGAAATGAGAATTTTAGCTGATTTGGCTGATGTTAAAGAATTGAAAAAAGCTTTTCAAAATAATGAGGATATACACTCTCTTACTGCTAGCCAAATTTTCAATATTGATATTAACAAGGTGAATCAAGACCAAAGAAGAAAGGCTAAAGCAATAAACTTTGGAATAATCTACGGAATTTCTCAGTATGG
>CABYYA010000023.1 GCA_902523125.1 uncultured Pelagibacteraceae bacterium
TTTGTTTTTATTATTCAGATAGCCAAAATAAATTGTGACGTATTTATTTGACACTTTTTTTTGTTGAAGTAACTTTTTAAATTCTTCGTTTTTTGAAAGAGCAAGAATTTTGCTTTTCATTGATTAACCAGACACAGTTAGCGATTTTCTACCTCTTGCCCTTCGTCTGGCTAAAAGTTTCTTGCCACCCTTAGTTTTCATTTTTGATCTAAAACCGTGTTTTCTTGCTCTTTTGATTTTAGAGGGTTGATAAGTTCTTTTCATAAAGTGAATTAAATTTATTAAAAATTTCGATCTTTATAGTAATTAAATATATAAATAGCAAATATAAGATTTTATAAATACTGTAGCTAATCATGGAAAAAACTAAAAAAATTAAAATATTTATAGGACTATCTTACTTAGCATTATTGACAATATTTTTATTATTATTTTTTTCAAAATTTAGTCTTCAAGAAATAACATCTTATGAATTTATAAAAAATAACAGATTATATTTTGTTGAAGTTAAAAACTCAAATTTATTTCTAGTATCGTTAGTTTTTTTATTATTAACAATATTATGGGTATTCCCCTTTTTGGGATTTGGCTCTCCAGTCGCTTTGATGGGTGGTTTTATTTTGGGTAAATGGATTGGTACTCTCATTGTAATTTTAGGTTTAAGTATAGGCGCTACTTTTTTATATATTTTTGGAAATTATTTTCTTAAAGATTTAATTAGAGAGAAATTTTTAAATAAATATCAAAACCTTGAAACAAAATTTAAAAAATCAGAATTTATTTACCTTTTAGTTTATCGATTTATAGGAGGTATACCTTGGCAAATTAGTTGTCTATTGCCAACAATTTTTAATGTAAGAGTAGTAAATTTTTTCTTTGCAACTTTAATTGGCATTATTCCACAAATATTTTTAGCTGTATCGATCGGAAGTGGTATAGAAAAATTAATTGATAAGAATTTAGAGGCGCCAAGATTTTTAGAGCTAATATTATCTCCTGAGATTTACACACCTTTGATAGGATTTTTTATTTTGGTAATATTAAGTATCATTGGTAGAAAAATATTTTATAAAAATTGATTTACTCTATATATTTTTTATGCCATTTCATTATATTACTTTCTTGAAATAATCTAAAGCTATCAAACCCTATAATTTTTTTACTTGCGTTATACGGTATCTTCCATAGAGGATTTGTTCCAATATCACCGGTTAGACTAGTTTTTGGATTCCATCCAAAACAAAATACTATAAAAAAAAATACATATATATATTTTTTGTTTAAAACTTTTACAAAAAAATTTTCCAAAATTTCACTATTAACAAATACAAGTTTTTTTTTATAAAGATTCAAGAATGAAATAACAGAAAAAGTGTAGAATATATTTACTATCCTACCCCAATCAGACATCATCATGAATAAGACAAGTATCGGTAACAAAACTGAAAACAAGAAAATTTTATTGTTTAATCCTTTAAATTGTGAAAATTTAATTAGTATAAACAGTGGCCCAAAACCAATTAGAATAATCAAAAAGTATCTTAAAAATATTTCAAAATTAAAGAGATTAAAGTTTGCTTGGAATTGAGCATATATAGAGGATTTGCTCAATAATAATGCACAAGACATATAACAATTTTCATTAAAATTTTCTTTTAAAAAAATGGCCATGTTTTTATGGTCAATTTCAGAAATTGGATTCAGAGCAATGTAAATACCTATTAAAATTGCTGGCATAAAAGTAAATAGATATTTAATTAATGATTTATAATTTTTCTCAAAAACACCTTCTATGTAATCTACTATTAGCCAAAAAATAAAAAAAAAGATTACTGGTTCCCATATCAGCATTAATAAAGGTAGCAAAAATATTCTAAAATAATTTTTTTGATTGAAATTTTGAAGTGTTAGATAAATTAAATAAAAAGAGAAGATAATAATTTCTTTTCTTCCTAAGACCTCAATTTCTGCCACTGGATATAAAAGAAATATAGGAGTAAAAATACTTAATAAGATGATTTTGTTAAATTTAACTGATTTAAAAAAATTTGTTAATAATAAATAATATAAACTAATAGAAAAAATTTGAAATAAAAGAATTGATTGTCGTAAACTGATGTTAAGAAATTTACCTATATTTATAGCGATTTGGCCAATTAAACCTCTTTTAGTGAATCCACCTTCATAATTTATCAACCACTCAGAAACTGTAGAATCGTTTCCAACATTATATTTTCCATATAAGTAAAAAACACTAAAAATAAATAATGTTGAAATATATAATTTGAAATATTTAATCGAATTAATTGTATTGTTCATTTTTATGTTAATGGTGCCCTGACTAAGAATTGAACTTAGGATTTATCCTTACCATGGATACGTTATACCACTTAACTATCAGGGCAGACTATCTAAAATCAATTTATAATTGATTATATTGTACTTATTTCAAATTATTGCCTTAATTTTTTGGCCAATTTGATTTATATAACATAAAGGAATTTTATGGGTATTCATTACGATTATAAATCTACAAAAAGTGCTAAACTAATGGAAAAGCAAGCTAAAAGAGAGAAAAAGCTTGCCGAGAGAAAAGCAAAACGTTTGGCTAAAGAGGGTATAAAAAAAGAGAGCGATAAAGATAAGGTCCTAGATGCATCAAAACCAATTACTCTAGATTTTTTAACTAATCCAGATAAAAAATGAATACAAAAGATAAAAATGAGCGATTGAGTTCCGCTCTTAAAAAAAATTTAAAAAAAAGAAAACTTTTTCAAAAAAAAAATAAGAAGAAAAATAGATAATGTCTATCCAGCCTGATTCTTGGATAAAAAAAATGTGTAAAGAACACAATATGATTGAACCATTTTTAGATCATCAAGTTTCTGATGGGAAAATATCTTATGGCCTTAGTAGTATGGGTTATGATGTAAGGATCTCAGATGAGTACAGAATATTTACCAATG
This sequence comes from uncultured Pelagibacteraceae bacterium, assembly GCA_902523125.1. GTDB lineage: Bacteria > Pseudomonadota > Alphaproteobacteria > Pelagibacterales > Pelagibacteraceae > Pelagibacter. The sequence continues at coordinate 2,967 of CABYYA010000023.1, forward strand.
TAAACAGTTCTTTAGTAGACCCTAAAAATTTTTCTGAGGATAATTTTATTGAGAGGAAAGGACCTCATTGTATAATTCCTCCAAATTCTTTTGTTTTAGCAAAAACAGTTGAGTATTTTAAAATACCAAAAGATGTTTTATGTATTTGTGTTGGAAAAAGTACTTATGCTCGAACAGGTATTATTTGCAATGTAACACCAATAGAAAATGAATTTGAGGGAAATATAGTTATAGAACTTAGCAATACTACACCCAATCCTGCAAAAATATATTCTAACGAGGGTATAGCTCAATTCTTATTTTTTAAATCAGATACCCAGCCGGAGACAACCTATAAGTCTAAGAATGGTAAATATCAGGGGCAAACTACAATTCAGGTAGCAAAAATTAAGAAATAATTTATGGATAAGTTTTCTATTGAAGGCCCAAGTAGAATAAGGGGAGAAGTTGAAATCTCAGGATCCAAAAATTCCTCACTTCCAATTTTAGCGGCAACTTTACTTTTCAATAAACCAGTTGTGGTAAAAAATTTACCAAGAGTAAAGGATATTAATACTATGATAAATTTGTTAAGATCTTTAGGTTCAAAAATTATTTTATCTAAAGATAGAAGAATTGCTAAGATACACAATAAAACAAAGCTAAAAACGTTTGCAAGTTATTCACTTGTTAAAACAATGAGAGGTTCGATTTTAGTATTAGGTCCTCTAATTTCAAGATATTATAAATCAAAAATTTCTTTACCTGGCGGATGTTTAATTGGAGCAAGACCAATAAATTATCATTTAGACTCTTTAAAAAAACTTGGAATGAGCTATGTTTTAAAAGATGGCTATATTATAGCTAAATCCAAAGGTAAATTAAAAGGAACAATTATAAAGTTTCCTAAATTGACTGTAGGGGCAACAGAAAATTCTATAATTGCTGCTTGTTTAGCAAAAGGAACTACTATTTTAAAAAATTGTGCTATTGAACCTGAAATAAAAGATTTAACTAATTTTTTAAATTCTGCAGGAGCAAAGATTTCCTGGATTGGGAGAAAATGTAAGATTGTTGGAATAAACACTTTAAATCAAACAGAGTACTCAGTGATGGCTGACAGAATAGAGGCTGGTACTTTTTGTGTAGCTGCAACGCTGGCGAAAGGAAACTTGAAGATATCAAATTTTGACTCAAAAATTATAAACACGGAATTGGGATTGTTAAAAAGATTTGGTGCAAAAATAAAAGCACATAAAGAAAAAATTTTTATCAAAGGTCCTGAAAAAATTAGATCTATTAAAAGTATAAAAACTAAAGAATATCCAGGTGTAGCAACTGATCTACAATCGCAACTTATGGTTTTGATGTGTAAAGCAAATGGAAAAGGCTCTATTACTGAAAATATATTTGAAAATAGATTTATGCATGTAGCAGAACTTCGAAGACTTGGTGCAAAAATAGATGTAAAGAATAATAAAGCTTATATATATGGAAATAGAAAATTTATAGGTGCTGAATTAATGTCCAGCGATTTAAGAGCATCAGTTTCATTAGTATTGGCAGCAATGGTCTCTAAAGGCAAATCAATAATAAATAGAATTTATCATTTGGACCGTGGTTATGAAAATATTGAGCATAAATTAAAAAAAATTGGAGTTAAAATAAAAAGATTAAAACAGTGAACAAATACCTAGCTAAAATTATAGCAAATGATCAAGAGGGATTGCAAATGATCTCAGCATGTGTCTCAGGCTCAAAAGCAAAAGTTGATAATATTAAGTATTTATCATCAAGCAAAGTTTTTCTATTATCGATCGAAAGAATTAAAATTGAGTCTGATCAAATGAATAAGAAAATAAACAGTATTTGCAGATTTGATTTTGTTGATAAGGTTAAATCTAAAAATATTGATCAAACAAATAAACAGGAAATATTAAACTTAATTGGCATCGATTATTTGAAAAATAAAGATGATTATGAAATAAATTTGATTTTTGATAATAATAGTCACATTGTTTTGACTACAGAAACGATTGAAGTAAGGTTAGAGGATCAAAATGAGATTAAATAAATATGAAAATATTAAATAGTAAATTTAGAAATTTTAATAAAAAGTTAGATGATTTATTATTTAGAAGAAAAACTAAAGTTCAAACTAATTCTGTATCTGTTGTAAAAATAATTGATGATGTAAAAAAAAACGGTGATAAAGCATTATTAAAGTATGAGAAAAAATTTAATCAGAACAGAGTAATCAAACCTAGTTTTCTTCAAATCAAGCAATCTATTAATTCTCTAAACCCTAAAGTAAAAAATGCTATCGATCTTGCTTATTCAAGAATTTACAAGTTTCACTCATTACAAAAATTTAAAAATATTTCTTACACAGATAAATTAAAAAATAAACTAGAATACAAATATCTACCGATTGAGTCTGTTGCAATTTACGTGCCAGGATCATCCGCGTCTTATCCTTCAAGTGTTTTAATGAATGCTATACCTGCGTTAGTTGCAGGAGTAAAAAGAATAATTATGATTAATCCAGGATATAAAGGAAAACAAAATGCTGCAGTATTATATGCAGCCAAAAAAATGTAGAATTAAAGAAATATATTCTATTGGTGGTCCATCAGCGATTGCAGCGGTTGCTTATGGAACAAAAAAAATTAATAGAGTGAATAAGATTGTGGGTCCTGGCAATAAGTATGTGGCAGCTGCTAAAAAGGAAGTTTTTGGGGATGTTGGTGTTGAAGGAATGATAGCTGGACCATCAGAAGTAACCATTGTTGGTGATAGATTTTCAAATCCAGTCTGGATAGCAAGCGATCTAATTGGTCAAGCAGAACATGACGAACTCGCTCAATGTATTTTAATTTCTAAAAGTAAAGACTTAATAATTAAAACTAAAGGTGAAATCTCTAAACAATTAAAAAAAATTCCAAGATTAGCTATTGCAAGAAAAAGTTTATCAAATAATGGAATTTTAATTCAAGTAAACTCAGATAAACAAATAATTGATATTGTGAATAAAATTGCTCCTGAACACTTAGAATTGAATGTAAAAAATTACAAATCTTTTATTTCAAGAATTAAAAATGCTGGTTCTATTTGTTTAGGAAAATATGCTGTGATGGCAATGACTGACTATAATGCTGGTTCAAATCATATATTACCAACCAATGGTTCAGCTAAATTTTCAAGTGGCATAAGTGTAAATGAATTTTACAAAAGAATTTCATATATAAACTTATCAAAAAAGGGTATTGAAAAGCTTGGACCATCAGTTATAACTCTTGCAAATTATGAAGGGTTGGCTGGACACGCTCAATCTGTAAAAAAAAGAATTAGGAGAAAATAAATTTGTCAAAACAAGATTTACTTGAATTCAAAGGTAAAGTAACCGACTTGTTACCTAATGCCATGTTTAGAGTTCAATTAGAGAATGGTCATGTAGTAACAGCACATACTGCAGGCAAATTGAGAAAAAACAGAATTCGAGTATTACAAGGTGATAATGTGACTGTGGAAATGACACCTTATGACCTTACTAAAGGCAGAATTATCTTTAGAGGATAACTTTTTGCCTCGGTAGCTCAGGAGTAGAGCAGAGCCCTGAAAAGGCTTGTGTCGGAGGTGCGAATCCTTCCCGAGGCACCACCAAAACATCTTGAAATTAATATACAAAGAATTTAACTTCTATTTTAAATAAATAACAAAGAGGCGAGTAAAAAGATGAGTACAATTCAAGGAAAAGTAAAATGGTTTAATGGTAAAAAAGGTTATGGTTTCATTGAAAGAGACGATAAAGAAAAAGATGCCTTTGTTCATGCCAGCGCAGTAAAAGCTGCTGGAATGAGATTTCTGAATGAGGGAGATAAATTAGAATTTACATTAGAGGACGGTCCAAAAGGCCCTTCAGCAGTAAATCTAAAAAAATTAGATTAACTTAAATATTTTACAGGGGCGTTTTCTTAGAAATTAAGAAAACGTCCTTTTCTTTTTAGGGTTGAATAATTTTAATTTTTGTCTAAAACGCTTCTCATGAATAAAAATGAGACCAATTACAGATTAAACTTAGGTACTTTTAGACTTGCTCTTAGAGGAACTAATAAAGGTGTGCACGCTCATTTCCACGCTGGCTAAAGCTAGCGAATAATCACTTATATTATAATTTTAAAAAACAACAAAATAAGATACAACAAAAAAGGATATGCCTTGATGGTGAAATAGTATCACGTCGGTTTGTGGATCCGAAGTCGTAGGAGCGTAACCTACTCAAGGTACCAAAAAATGAATAAAGAAAATAAATTAATTCCTGGATTACCCTCAGGTTTTGAAGATAGATGGAATAAAAAATTACTTCTTAAAAAAAGACTATTAAGGGTTATTGAGAAAAATTTTATTAAATATGGATTTGATCCATTGGAAACACCATCATTTGAAATTAGTGAAAATATAGGCTCCTTTCTCGCAGATGATGAGAATAATCCTATGTCTGATGTGTTTACATTCGATGATGGTGAAAAGAATATTACTTTAAGATATGATTTATCAAGTCCACTTGCTAGATTTGTTGCACAGAATAGTCAAAAGCTTCCTTCAATATATAAAAGATATGCAATTCAAAATGTATTCAGAAATGAAAAATCTGGAAATGCTAGGTATAGGGAATTTACTCAAGCAGATTGTGATATAGTTGGAGTCGTTAATCCAGCCCAAGCCAATGCCGAACTGTGTAATTTGATCTCAAATACTTTAGTAGATTGTGGTTTAAAAAAAGATCAGTTTACTATTAATGTCAGTAACAGAAAAATCATTCAAGGCCTGAT
>CABYYA010000024.1 GCA_902523125.1 uncultured Pelagibacteraceae bacterium
TTCTCCTCCACTAAAATCAGTTATACTTCCTCCAGAGTGTTTTAAAATTGCATGACCTGCAGCTATATCCCATTCAGAAGCCCTTGGCTCTGCAACATAACCATCATATTCTCCAGCTGCAATAACACAAAATTTTAAAGAACTTTTCATTCTTACATATTTTTTTACATTAAGTTTTTTATATATTTCATTTATTTCTGGTTTGATCTTATTAGAGTAGGATACAAATTTAATCTCATTTTTATTAAAATTTTTTGAGTGATTTAATTTAATTGGCTCTCCATTTATTAATTCAAAAGAAAAATTATCTCCATAAGAATAAAACATTCTATCTTTTGCTGGAGCGTAAATTAATCCAGCAACAGGTTTTTTTTGAATTATTAATCCTGCATTAATTGTAAATTCATCAAGATCATTAATGTAGTCATAAGTTCCATCAATTGGATCGATTAACCAAAAATTTTCCAGATTATCTCTTGATTTATTTTCTGATGTTTCCTCAGACACTATTGGGATATTTGGTGTTAAGCTAAATATTTTTTTTATCAAAATTTTGTTAACTTCTAAGTCACCATTACTTACAGGTGTATTATCGGATTTTATTTCTTTAGTGAGACCTTTTTTCCTAAGATCTAAAGAAATTTTCCCTGCATTTAAAAAAGTTTGAATCAGGTTCTCAACAATTCTTTTAATATCACTTTGGATCATTTATTTTTTTTAATTCTATATTTTTAGAGTTAATTACTTTTTTACCAACATTTTGAAAATTAACAGTAATTTTACCTTTGATTATTGATTGAACTTGTCCTATTCCCCAATCTTTGTTTGCTGGATTGAAAACTTTGTCACCTGGTTCAAAATCAAAAATCATTTAATATTATTTATATTAGAAATAAGTATAAATACCATCAAATGAATAATAATTTTAACTCTATTGGCTTAAAAAAAAGTCCATCAGAAACAACGGTCGTTGTTGCAATGTCAGGCGGTGTTGATTCTTCTGCAGTTGCTGGAATCATGAAAAAAGATGGTTACAAAGTTATTGGTATAACCTTAAAACTCTACGATGATGGCAAGGAAGTTGCTGTATCAAAACAATGTTGTTCAGGTCAGGATATAATGGATGCAAAAAGAGTCGCCCAAAAATTAGATATTGAACACAAAATTCTTTATTATCAAAACAAGTTTAAACAAGGAGTAATTGATAACTTTGTTGATGGTTATTTAAAAGGCGAAACTCCCATTCCATGTGTGCAATGCAATCAGACAGTAAAATTTAAAGATTTATTTGAAGTTGCTAAAGATTTGAAAGCAGATGCATTAATTACTGGTCACTATGTAAAAAGTGTTACTGTTGACAATCAAACTAATATGTATCGAGCTATCGATGAAAATAGAGACCAAAGTTATTTTTTATTTAATACTTCTAGAGAACAATTAAATTACTTGAGATTTCCATTAGGAGGCATGCTTAAAGATGAAACAAGATCTATAGCAAAAAAATTAAATCTTAACGTTGCGGATAAGCCAGATAGTCAAGATATTTGTTTCGTACCTAATGGCGACTATGTCTCGGTAATTCAAAAATTTAGACCAGACTCTTTTAAAAAAGGAAATATAAAAAATCTAGATGGAAAAGTGATTGGAGTGCATGATGGAATTATTAATTTTACAATAGGTCAAAGAAAAGGAATTAAAGTTTCAGATAAGGATGCATTATATGTGATAAAGATAAATGCAGAAAAAAATGAGATTATTGTTGGGCCAAAAGAAAAACTTGGAAAAAAAGATATAAAACTTAATAGTGTGAATTTATTAGTTGATAAAGAGGAACTCAATGAAGACATTTTGGTAAAAGTAAGATCAACAGGTAAACTTCTTAAGGCAAAAGTAAACCTTAAAGATTATGAAACAGCCGCAGTTAGCCTAGAGGGATTTGAAGATGGAATTTCTCCTGGCCAAGCATGTGTTTTTTACAAAAAAGATGTTCATGGGGAAAAGCTATTAGGGGGTGGCTGGATTACTCTTTAACTTTTTCCACATTAAAAAAGATAAATAATAAAAAAAAAGTAGAACTAAAAAATAGTTCCATTCCAAGATATAATCTACCTTTGAACTTAAATCAAATATCACCAAAATTATAAGAATTGAAATAGTAGCTAAACATATTGTAAGAACAAATAAAAATTTTAAGTAAACTACTAAAGAATATACATAATTTTGCATTTTACCTTTAAAAGAAAAAATCTTTTTTATTAAAAAAGCCTGTGCAAGAATTTCAAATAAAATAAAGAATATAACAAATGTTCTCCTAAGCTTAGTCAGCAGTTCACTTTCAAAAGTCCATCCTAAAAAAAATACGTGGAGTAGCAAAAAAAAAGCAGAAAGAATACCAAAATTAAAGAAATAAAAATTTTTTGATGAATTAATAAAATATTTAAAAATTCTATTATAATATATCCAATAAAAAATCATAAATACTACGCTAATATATAAAAGGGGTTTGAAAAAATAATTTATTGGATATCTTTTGACAATGTTGCTAATTGATGTTTCTCCATAAATAAATGGATTTACTCTTTCGCTTGTACCAAGATTAGTCTTTTTATCTTTTTTTATCTTATGAATTGTCTCATAAAAGATTGGAAACAAATCATAGTAAGTTTTACTTTTTGAGTTGAGAATACAAGTCGGATTGAGTTTATTAGTTACTTCATATTTCATTAAAAATTCTTTATCAAAATTTTTAATATCCTCGTAATTAACAAATATTAGATTATTTTCCTCTTCATAATAATATTCACCAGATATCTCATAAATATTACATTGACCCAACTTGTTAAATTCTACTATTTCTTCAAATTCGGATATTTTTGTCTCACCGCAATAATTATTTTTTTCACTACAAATATAAATTGAAGAGTTTCCTGGAAGATTTTCCTTAAAATTATAATCATAATCTGGGACAAATTTAAATGATGTTAAGTAATTATTTGTTAACAAGGATCCCACAAGTGCTAGTGCAGGTGTAATAAATAAAAGCAAAGCGATTATTCGAAGTCTTCGAATATTATTTTCCATTTAGTTTTGATGGTTTATTTTTTCTTATTCTTTTTTCTAGCTCTTCTTTTTTTTGAGCCCATTTTTCTTCGGCCTCTATGTTTTTTTGGATACCCCATGTTTTCCTTCAGTTATAATTTAATTGAAATTATTGTTGGGATATAGCATTGTCCTTTGAAGTTATCAATTTTTTTATGAAAAAATCATTTAGGACTTTTTTAAAACATTCTGCAAAAGATTTTCATAATCAGTCAGTAAATCCTCCAGTTGTAAGAGCTTCAACAATAATATTCAAATCAATGAGTCACATTAGAAAAACTCAAGAAAAAGCTAAAAAAAATCCAGTGGGTGGTCATTACGATTATGGTCGTCAAGGCACTTCAACGACATATATTTTACAAAAAATTTTAACTAAACTTGAGGAAAGTTATCATGTTTTCACTACACCAACAGGCTTTGGATCGGTATTTTTATCTATAATTAGCGTTGTTAGACCTGGTGATGAAATAATTGCTGCAGATCCAGTTTATAGTCCCACAAGGATCTTAACTCAAGATTTTTTAAAAGAATTTAATATTAAAACAATTTTTTATAATCCACATGATTTAAAAACTTTAGATAGAAGCATAACAAAAAAAACAAAATTAATTTTTGTTGAAAATCCAGGCAGTAATACTTTTGATTTTCAAGATCTTGGAAAAATTGTTTCAATCGCAAAAAAAAATAAAATTTTAACTGCTATAGATAATACGTGGGGTACACCTTACTATTTCAAACCAATAAAACTTGGTTTTGATATGTCTATTGTATCTGCTACAAAATATTATTCTGGTCATTCCGATGTTATGGGTGGAAGTCTAGCAGTAAATAAAAAAGTTTTTCAAAAAGTAAAAGCAGCTGAAAAAATAACAGGTTTAAGATTAGGACCTGATGATGCATATTTAATTATTAGAGGTTTAAGAACTCTGGATGTTAGATTAGATAGACATAGAGAAAACGCAAAAAAAATTGTAGCTTTCTTGTCGAAAAATAAAAAGATTAAACTTCTCTATCCATTTAAAAAAAATTCCTTAAATTTTAGAATGTGGAAAAAGTATTATTCTGGTGCCTCAGGATTAATGGGGCTTAAAATAAGATCAAATAATGTAAATTCAGTCAGAAAATTTGTAAATTCACTTAAACTATTTGGTTATGGTTATAGTTGGGGTGGTTTTGAAAGCTTGGTTTTACATCAAGAATTTAGGGAAACAGGAAAAAGAAAATATATGAGTCTTAAAAAAGATGAACATTTAGTTCGATTACATATTGGACTTGAGGATCCTAGCGACCTTATCGCTGATATCAAACAAGCCATGAAACATTTAAAATAAAAATTTATGAAATCTGAAAAATTTATAAGAAATAGAACTGCTTTTATTACTTTGATAGCTGCAAGTTTAGTGGTTTTAATTTCCTTGGGTGTGAGACAAACATTTGGAATGTTTTTTATGGATTTCAGAGATGACCTAGGGATCTCTTTGACACAATCTGGGTTATCTGTTGGACTTCAAATGTTAATGTGGGGATTAACAGGACCTATATTTGGCGCTATTGCTGACAAATATGGTGGTCATAAAGCAATAGCGTTGGCATTTGTTTTTTTTATCGCTGGTGTATATTTTCTATATGCAGGTCCAAATACTGGGATCTTTTTTCAGATTGATTTGGGAGTATTAGTAGGAATTGGACTAGGTGGTACAGCAATAAGTATTCCCATGTCGGTGGTTGGAAAACATTTTCCATTATCTAATAGAACAATTGCGATGAGCATAGTTACTGCGGTAGGATCTTTTGGATATTTTCTATCTCCAATTTTAACAGAGTACTCTCTTACTGAAAATGGATGGCAAACTACTTTGGTAGCTTTTTTGATAGCTTTATCAGTTGGTCTAATTATATCATTTTTTGTAAGATCTCCATCTTTAGAGCAAACTATTGAAGCACCTAATACCCAAACCACAGCAGAAGCAGTAAAAGAAGCTTTTGGATCCAAAAGCTATATTCTTTTAGTTTCTGGTTTTTTTGTTTGTGGTTTTCACATAACTTTAGTAGGCACCCATGTTCCTACTTATGTGATTGATAGAGGATTAGAAAGCTGGACAGCAGCTGCAATTTTATCTTTGATAGGTTTATTTAATATTTTTGGATCTCTTTGCAGCGGTTATCTCTCTACTAAAATGAGTAAGAAGATAATATTAAGTGTAATTTATAGCTTGAGAGGATTATCTATAATTTTTTTCATATTTTTGCCTGCGAGCAATATTAATTCATTTATTTTTGGAGCCACTTTTGGTTTTTTATGGTTGTCCACTGTGCCTGCCACAAGTGGAATAGTTGCACACATGTTTGGAACCAAATATCTAGGTCTCTTGTATGGTATTGTATTTTTAAGTCATCAAATAGGCTCATTTTTTGGTGCTTATTTAGGAGGATTGTTTCATGATCTTTATGGGTCATATGATTACGCGTGGTATTTAGCAATTGCTTTATCAGTTTTTGCAGCAATAATTCATATACCTATTCAAGAGCAACAAGTGTTAAGATTAAAAACAGAGTAAATTGAGTAAAGCAAATCAACTTCAGGATATTAATAAATCAAAAAAATCATATATTATTTACAAATCTAATAGTGGATTTGATCTATATACTGATTTTTCTAAAAAAATTGTTCTTAATAAAAAAAATATTTTTCGTTTTTTAAATAAAAAAATGCCGACTAAAGGATTTAAAGAAACAGATTTATTTATTGGTTTTTTTGGTTACGAATTATTAAACAGTCTTATTGGTGTTAAAGTTCCACAGCAAAGAGATATTAACTTTCCAAAGGGTATATTTTACAAACCTGAGAAAAAAATAAGTTTAAATAATAAATTAATTTACAATCCAAAAATTAAAATGAATTTTAAAAAAAAGTTTAAAATAAACATAGATAGCCAGCACTATAGAAAAATTTTTGACAAATTTAAAAAAAATATAAAATGTGGTGAAACTTATCAAATAAAAATTTGCACCAAATATAAGATGAAATCGAAAATTGATCCTTTAGATCTATTTTGTAGATTATCCCATACTAATTTAGCGCCAGAGGCTTTCATGATTAAAGATGAAAATTATTCTATAATTAGTTGCTCACCCGAGAATTTAATTACTAAGATTGGATCAGTAGTAACTACCAAACCTATTGCAGGGACAGTAAAGAAAAGCAAAAAAATGACTAAAAATAAAGCATTAAAATACTTTAGAAATAATCTCAAAGAAACAAAAGAACATAATATGATTGTAGATATGGAAAGAAGTGATATTTCACGAATATGTAGGGTTGGGTCAGTGCGATTAATCAAGGAAAAGGTTGTAGAGGAGTATAAAGATCTTTTTCATTACGTAAGTTTAATTAAAGGTGAACTTAAAAAAAAAATTAAAAATATCGACATTATTAGAGCTATGATGCCTGGTGGATCAGTTATAGGTTGCCCAAAAATTAGTACTTTAAACCTTTTAAACAACCAAGAAAAAGAGAATAGGAATATCTACACCGGAAGTTTTGGATATATAAAATTTAATGGGGATCTAAAATTTAATATTATAATTAGATCTATTTTAAATTTTAAAAATATTTCTGAAATTTCTGTAGCCTCAGGCGTGGTTATTGATAGTAATTCGAGACACGAGTTTAATGAAAATTATATAAAAGCAAAAGCGCTAATTGATCTTTTTAAATGATATATGTGATAGATCATAACGACTCGTTTACACATAATGTGGTTCATCAATTTTCATTATTTGATAAAGTCGAATGTGATAATTACAATAATATAAATAGATTAAAACTTAGACAGGCCAAAGTAATTATTTTCTCTCCAGGACCAGGAAATCCAAAAAATTACCCTTCAACATCTAAAATATACAAGCAGTACAAAGGTAAAAAAAAAATTATAGGGATATGTTTAGGATTTCAACAAATACTATTTTGTGAAGGAGCAAAAATTATAGAACAGAATAAAATTTACCATGGTTACCAATCACCCGTAAAAGTTATAAACAAAAATTCAATATTTAAAAAAAACCAAATATTTAAAGTTGGTCGCTATCATTCTTTAAAATTGAAAGAGCCTTTTAAAATAAACAATTTTGATATAACTATGAGGTGTTTAGAGTCAAAAGTTGCTATGGCTTTTGAAAATAAAAAAGATAATATATATGGTTTTCAATTTCACCCTGAGTCATTTTTAACAAATAATGGTAACTTACTTATTAAAAAAATCTTATCGGCTTAAAGATTTTAAAGAAATTAATTTTAAAGATTTATGGGGTGACCATGGAATTTTCACAACAATGTGGGTTTATGGAAAACCCCCTAAAATTTTATTTTTTAA
>CABYYA010000025.1 GCA_902523125.1 uncultured Pelagibacteraceae bacterium
TTATAATTTTTGCTTTAGCTTTACTAACTGCTTATTTGGTTATGGCTGCAACATTCAACTCATTTGTTCATCCGTTTGTGATAATCTTAACTGTGCCTTTGGCTATTTTTGGAGGATTAGTGTTTATTTTATTTTTAAATAGTTCAGTAAATATTTTTTCTCAAATTGCATTAATTATACTAATAGGTATCTCGACTAAGAATAGTATTTTAATTGTAGATTACGCAAACCAAATTAGATCTAGTGGAAAAACCATTGAATTAGCCGTTAAAGAAGCGTGCGCTGTTCGGTTTAGACCAATTATAATGACATCACTAAGTACGATGATCGCAATGATGCCTTTAGTGATTGGAAATTTTGGCCCAGGTGCAGGAGAGGGTTCAAGATTAGCAGTTGGTTCTACAATGAATAAAGTACCTAAATATTGGAATAAGGCAAAAAATTATTTATCTAAAAAAGATCAAACTCTTTCTAAATTAATCAAAAGTTATGAAAGTCCCTCAGAAACTATTTTAACTTCAAGGCGAGATATTTTTTTTTCGTTATGCAAAAGTATAATTGGACAACAAATAAGTGTTGCAGCAGCAAATTCTGTCTTTTTAAAATTTAAAAAAAAATGTAAAAATAAAATTAACGCAAAAACAGTATCTAGACTGACTTTTGCTCAATTGAAAAGCTGTGGATTAAGTAGACAGAAAGTATTAGGCATAAAGAGTTTAGCGAAGCAAACAATAGAAAAAACTTTTGATCCTAAATTGATTAATAAAATGTCAGATGAGGAGGCTATAAATTATTTATCACAATTAAGACAAATAGGGAGATGGTCAGCTGAAATGATTTTATTATTTACATACAATAGATCAAATATTTGGCCAATCCAGGATATCGGCCTTCTAAGAGCTATTTCAAAAAATTATGAAAAAAAATATTTACCACCTGATAAATTTGTATCGTTATTAAAAAAAAGGTTTAGTCCTTATTGTTCTGTAGCAACGTGGTATTTATGGAGAAGCATAGATCCTGAGCCTATTCAGTACTAAACCCCTCAACCACTTGCATATGTCTTTTTGTAGTTTTTTTTGCTACTGCCCAACTATCTTGATATTCTTTAGAGGAGTGACATTCTAATGCTTTGGCATAACTTGGAAATTCCCATACAACGGTCCTACTAAAATCATCACCATTAAAAGTGTCATGCTTACCACCTCTTATTAATGGCACACCACCATAACTTTTAATAACTGGTGTAGCTAATTCCGAATATTTTTTCAGATTTTCTTGATTTTCAATTTTAAAATATAAACTAACCCAATATCCTTTTTTCATATTAATCAATCCATTGTTTATAATCGTTTAAGTTATCTTGCAAAAACTTTGGCAACTTGTCTGATGGATATTTCTCAAGTTTGCTTCCATCACCAATTTTGTTTACTCTTTTATCAACTTTTAGATTATAAATAGCTTGTTTGTTTTTTATTAAATCGTTTATTTCCTCAACAGATAAAGGATTTTCATCAAATTCTCTATGATGGAGATATGATTTAAGTTTAAATTCAATTTCAGTGGCAGTTTTTAAGTTAGAAAAGTGCCATCCACCATTAGATATGATTTTGATCTTGATATATTTTGTATCAGAAAAAAAAGTATCTAATCTGTAAAAGGGGTATTTTCTGTCTTTTATATTTCTCAACCATTGAGGGGATTTGAGAAATTTTTTTCTACACCCTTTTGTACCAGTCCAATCAAGATTTGGTAATTTAAGATTAAACTTATAATAAAACATGTCCTGTTTAAAAAGAATGATTTTTTCATGCGTTTTCGATAGGTCTAAATTTTCTAAATTTGGAATTTCATCGACATCAGAAATTAAAATCATGTCATCATTGTTTGCTAAATCTAATCCTTTTGAGATATAATTTCTTTGACCATTTTCTCTACAAAGTGCATTTGATATGTATTTCCAGGATTTGACAGCTTCGTTATCCTTATCACTGACTTGGTTTTTCGCTATTTCTAGTGGTTCTTCGTCATAAGTAACGTAGATTATTTTATCTTTAAATTTTTTAAATTTTTGATGATTAAACTTTAAGTCTCTCTTATCTCCTTTGTGCGTGAAAGAACTCTCTACTATAACAAAATAATCAACATGTTTATTCAAAATGTTCAGTCTTAATTCTAAAACTGTTTCCTCATCAAAATACATAAAACAATCGAAAATTTTCATAATGACTTTTTAATCTTTTTTAATTTTTTTTATATGATAAAAAAATCTATGGCAGATAAATTAATAGTTAGTTTTGAAGAATATATCAAAATAGTTGAAAAATTAGCTATTGAAATTCACAATAATTACAAACCTACAGTTTTAGTCGGAATAATGAGGGGAGCTGCACCTATAATTGACATTCTTTCAAGGATTCTAAAACTCCCAATAGCGTACATTGTTATTCAAAGTTACACAGGAAAAGGATTAGAAGATCAACAAGGTCAATTAATGTTTGCTAGAGAAATAAGTTCTTTAGCTAAAGAAGAAGATTTTGAAAAAATTCTTTTAATCGACGATTTATCAGATACAGGATTAACATTAAATAAAAGTATTGAATGGTTAAAAGGTTACGAACCAACAAAAAAATTTATCAAAGAAATTAAAACAGCTTGTTTGTGGAAAAAAAAATCATCTTCTTTTGAACCAGATTTTTGTCCAATTAAATTAGACTCAGATCCTTGGATTGTTCAACCTACAGAACATTATGAGGAATTTTCTATTGAAGAAATTATAAAAAGAAATTAGTTAACGGAGCTATAAAACTAGCCCCGTTAAATTTTATTTAGCTTACAGCAAAACTTACAACACTAAGTATTGCAACTACCCATATCGCTGGAGAAGTACTTGAAAATTTTCCAGTAAATATTTTAATCAAAGCATATGAAACAAATGCTAAAGCAATTCCATTACTGATACTATAGGTAAGTGGCATAGCAATCATAGCTAAAATTGCTGGAGCTGATTCAGAGATATCATTCCATTCTATATCTGTAATATTTCTTATAAATAATACAGAAACAAAGAGTAAAGCAGCACCATCAATTTGTTTAGGTAAACTTGTTGCGAGAGGAGCAAAAAATATACATGCTAAAAATAATAAACCTATAACAAGGGAAGTCATACCAGTTTTACCACCGGCTTTTACACCAGCCCCTGACTCTACATAACTAGTAACAGTTGTTGTTCCCATCACAGCACCTGCAACAGTCCCAACACTGTCAGACAACATTGCTTTATTAATGTCTTGAACTTTTCCTTGTTTATCAACTTTACCTGCAACATTTGCAACAGAAGTTAATGTTCCGGCTGTATCAAAGAAATCTATAAATAATAAAGTAAATATTACTGTAGACATTCCAGCAGTCATGGCAGCCGACAAGTCAAATTCAAAAAGGTATGTCATTGGAGGAGGCGCGCTTGCTAAACCATTAAATTTAGCCAGACCAGTAGCCCAAGCAATAACACTGAAAAACAAAATACCTATAATGATATTTCCTTTTATACTCATTTTCTCAAGTACAATAATTGCAATAAATGTTGCGCATCCAAGAAGTACTAATGGGTCGCTTAAATTTCCAAGTTGTACTAGTGTTACAGGGTTATCAACTACAACTTCCATAATTTGTAATCCAATAATCGCAAGAAACAATCCAATACCCGCACCAATTCCTAGTTTTAAACTTTTTGGAATTGAGTTAATCAACCAAGCTCTTATCGGTGTAAGTGAGATGATTAAGAATAATACTCCCGCAACTAAAACTGCACCAAGAGCTTCTTGTGGCGTATAACCCATGCCGGCACAAACACCAAAAGCAACAAATGCATTAATACCCATACCTGGGGCAAGTCCAATCGGCCAAGTTTTTCCGTAAAAGGCCATTATGAAACAAGCTAATGCGGTGGCCAAAATAGTTGCTGTGTATACTGCGCCGAAATCAAAGAAACCTTTTTCAGGGCCGGCGAATTCACCTGATAAGATGAACGGATTTAAAAACATTATGTAAGCCATTGTGAGGAACGTGGTTGTTCCAGCAATTACTTCAGTTTTAAAATCAGTTTTATGTTTTTTATATTCAAAATATTTTTCAAGCATTTATCCTCCTATAATTTGAAAAATATTTGATTCTTTCTTATATTGCCCGTCAAAACTAATTCTTATTAACAATTTTCAACTCACAAGTTTATATTTATGCCATAATTAGGTTGTTATTATAAAATTATGAAAAATATTAAAATTTCAATTCTAATTGTATTTATAACATTTTCTTTATTGGGTTGTCAGACAATTAAGCAAAAAACTGACGCTATTGTTGAGAAGGAAAATAAAAAATTAAGTGCATTTATAGGTAAGTCCTCTCAGGATTTAAAAAGCAGCTTGGGTAGCCCAGACGAAGATTTTAAAAATGAAAATGGAAATTTAGTTTTAGTTTATAACACAAAAAAATACGGAATACCTTGTGAAAGAAGATTTGAAATAAACGCAAAATTGATTGTTATTGGATTTGTTTCTAACGGTTGCTTTTGAATACCTGCGGAGAATTTATCTCCGCAAGTAAGGTATACTTATTTAATTTCAATAAGCTTTTTCTTTTTATGCTCAGGCACGATTCTTTCACAAGATATTGTCAAAAGACCATCTTTAAGCTCTGCACCATTTACCTTTACATCGTCAGCAATAGTGAAAGATCTTGCAAATTGTCTTTGAGAAATACCTTTATGAATAATTTCTCCTTCAGCATTATTATTTTCAGATTTATTAACTTGTTTGGTTCTTACAGTTAATAAATTATCCTCAAACTCAACTTCAACATCTTTTTTATTAAAACCAGCTAAAGCAACTTCAATTGCATAATTATCCTTACCAGTTTTTCTGATGTTATAAGGTGGGTAATTTGACTGCATAGTCAAAGAACCATTACCAAGCATATTTTCAAATTGATCAAACATATCGTCAAAACCAATTGAAAAAGGTCTTAGTGAGTTGAAGATTGATAAATCCTTACTTGTCATAATATTCTCCTTTGTTAAGCAAGTTTATTTATGTTAGCCCCATCAGGCGGCCAACAAATGTTATATGGGAATTATTTTTATGTTTTCAAGATACTAGGTTTAAATTTTACCTGAAATCTTTAAGGCAAAAGCATAATCGAAAGCTATTTCCTCAATAGCACCATCTCTTCCAGACTTACCTCCATGGCCCGCATTCATCTCAGTTTTTAATAACAATAAATTATTATCAGTTTTTAGATCTCTTAATTTGGCAGTAAATTTTGCTGGTTCATCAAACAAAACTCTATTGTCACTTAAGCTTGTTGTAATTAATATGTGAGGGTAATCCATTTTTTTAATATTGTTATATGGAGCATAAGAGTAAATGTAATCAAAATGATCTTTTTTGTCTTTTGCATTGCCAAATTCATCAAACTCCCCAATAGTTAGTGGTAAAGAATGATCAAGGTTAGTTGTTAAAGAGTCTACGAATGGCACTGCCATAATAATTCCTAAAAATAACTCAGGCGCTTGATTTACTACGGCACCCATTAATAAACCGCCCGCTGATCCACCCATACCAATAATTTTTCCTTTTGATGAATATTTCTTATCAATTAAAAATTTTGCTGCATAAATGTAATCTTCAAAAGTATTTTTTTTGTTTAGAAGTTTTCCCTCTTTCCACCATTTCATTCCTCTTTCCATCCCACCCCTGATATGTGCAGTCACCCAAATAATATCTCTATCAATTAAACTTAATCTAGTTGATGAAAAATCTGGTGTCATCGAACTTCCATATGATCCATAACCATATAAAAGTATATTTGCTGATCCATCAATTTTTGTTTTTTTGTGTCTTGTTATTGTGAGAGGAACTAATCTCCCATCATGAGAGGGACACTCTAATCTTTCAACCACATAGTCATCTGGATTATGGCCAGATGGGATTTCTTGTTCTTTTACTAATTTTTTTCCTTTTGTTTTTAAATTATATAAATAAGTCT
>CABYYA010000026.1 GCA_902523125.1 uncultured Pelagibacteraceae bacterium
CTTAGTGCATACGGTGTAGGTTTTCATAGACATAATTCAGAAATTCATCAAGAATTAAAAAATCACACATCTTTAAAAATTAATTTTAATTTTACACCTCATATTATTCCAATGTTTAGAGGAATATTAAGCACTATCTATTTGGATTTAAAACCAGGTAATACTTTAAATAATGTGCAAAATATTTTGAAAAAATTTCATAAAAAGAATAAGTTTGTAATGATAAAGAGTGCTAATTCTTTTTTAAGTACGAATGATGTTATGAATACTAATTATTGTTTTATTTCTGTCTGCAAAACTAAATTTAAAAATAAAATTATAATTTTATCAGTTATTGACAATCTCATTAAAGGAGGAGCAGGCCAGGCTGTTCAAAATATGAATTTAAAATTTGGTTATAAAATTAGTGAGGGATTATTATGAAAAAATTACCATTATTGCTTTTATTTTTGGTTATTTCTTGCACACCTGTTCAACCCGAGAAAATGATAAATTTTTCAAAAGATCTAACCTTTGAAGAATTTGAATCAAATTTAAAAGTTTACGCAGATAACAGTGATTACCCTAATATAGATGAATAAAATAGTTAACATAGCAATTGTTGGATTGGGTCAAGTAGGTATCTATCTTTACAATGAATTAAAACTTAAAAAAAAAGAAATAGAAATTAAAACAGGAAAAAAGATAAATATTGTTGCAATTTCTGCAAAAAATAAGAATAAAAAAAGAAAATATATTATCAATAAAAAAATCTTTTATACGAACCCCCTTAAGATTTTAAAAGAAAAGAAAATAGATATTTTATTTGAATCTATTGGTCAATCTGACGGAATTTCAAAAAAAATTGTTGTGATGGCGTTAAAAAATAGAATTAATGTTATTACACCAAATAAAGCCTTAATTTCAAAACACGGTAATGAATTAGCCAAATTAGCAGAGAAGAATAATGTAAATTTAGAATTTGAAGCCTCTGTTGCTGGAGGAATTCCTATACTTAGAACAATTAAAGAGGGTTTAGCTACAAATAAGATAAAGAAAGTCTATGGAATTTTAAATGGAACAACTAATTATATTTTAACAGAGATGGAAAATTCAAACCAGACTTTTGATAAAGTCTTAAAAAAAGCTCAAGAACTCGGTTATGCTGAACCAGGTAATCCTAAATTGGATTTAAATGGATTTGATGCATTTGCTAAAGTAAGGATTTTGTCAGCTCTTGCATTTAATAATCAAATTTCACATCATAAATGTATAATGGAAGGTACAGAAAATATTGATTTAAAAGATATTAAAATTGCAAATCAATTAAATCTTAGAATTAAATTACTTGGCATATGTGAAATGATAAATAATCATTTATTTGAAACTGTTCATCCGTGTTTAGTTAGTAAAGACACATACATAGGCAATGTGAATGGTGTTATGAACGCTGTTATTACAGAGGGAAAGCCCGTTGGCGAAAGTATACTTCAAGGGGAGGGAGCAGGACCAGGACCTACTTCATCTTCTTTATTATCTGATTTATTGTCCATTCTAAGAGGAAATATTAAATACCCCTTTGGAATTTCCTCAAATAAAAGAAAAGTTGTAAAGGCTTTTAATAGCGATGATTATTCAAACTCATTATATTTAAGATTTGAAGTTAAAGATAAGCAAGGTGTTTTATCTTCTATAACTAATCGACTGGCTAAATACAAAATATCTGTAAAAAGAATAATACAAACACCTGATAAAAAAAGAAATTCAGCTACTATTGTTATAATTACTCATAAAACATCAGAAAAAAATGCAAGAAATTGTTTATCAATATTTAAAAAAAATAAGAATATATTGAAATTTCCGACATTAATCAGAATGTATAGTTAAATGATCTCGATCGTAATTCCGACTTATAACAATTTAGATTATTTAAAACTTTGTTTAAAAAGCTTAAAAAAAAACTCATCTTATAAGCATGAAATAATAATTCATATCAATGATGGTTCCGATGGCACATTAGATTTTATTAAAACTAATAATTATAAATATACAATTTCAGATAGAAATATTGGACTTTGTTCTTCAATTAATAAAGCTGCAAAATTAGTTTCAAACCAATATATTCTTTACAGCCACGATGATATGTATTTTTGTCCTAATTGGGACGAAGTTTTATTAAATGAAATTAAATGTTTGAATCATGATGAATTCTATCTATCTGGTACTATGATTGAACCTAACTCTGGTCATATTATTTGTAATTTTGGAATTGATCTAGATACTTTTAAAGAAGATGAACTATTATCTAAATATAAGAATATTAATTTTTATGATCACCAAGGTACACATTTTGCTCCACATTTAGTTTCCAAAAAAATGTGGGATAAAGTGGGCGGTTTTAGTGAAGAATTTAATCCCGGTATAGGTTCTGACCCAGATTTTAATATGAAATTATGGAAAGAAGGTGTGAGAATATTTAAGGGTTTAAATGACTTTAAAGTCTATCATTTTGGTTCACTAACAACGCGAAAAAAAAAGAATTTTATCCAAAATAGGGGAGACAAAACTTTTTTAAAAAAATGGGGAATATCCACTAAGTTTTTTAAGAAATATTACTTAAAATCAAAAACTAAATATAATGGACCTTTAAATGAACCTAATATAACTCCAGGATATGTACTTGGACTTTTATCTTGTAAAATACAGTCTATTTTCACATTTTAGTTTTAATTAGTTTCTTATAAAAATTAAAAACCTTACCAATATCCTCTATTTTAGCATCTGTTTTTATCCTATTAGCTAGCATACTCACAATTATTGTATTTTCTTTTGTGTAACCCTTTTGAGGATCTATTCGAATATTTTCCAATTAGTTCCGTATTACATTGTATACAATATATAATCATATTTTTATTTTATTTAGTGCATTATTTTTGAATAAATTAGCTTCTTGAATATATCTTCTTACCATTTGAGTTGTTTTATGACCTGTCATTGCCATAATACTTCTTTCATCTGCACCTATCTCAGCCGTTGATGTTGCAAATCCAGATCTTAAACTATGACCTGCATATTTCGTTTTGTCCAAACCGGCTAATAGTGCATATTTTTGAATTGTTAAAGCTACTGTTTTGTCAGATATATTAAATATTTTACCGTTATTAATTTTAGCATGTGTAATCCACTCTTTTAGAGATATAACAGGACAATAGATTTTATTTTCGAAGTAGGGGATTGCCTTAGTCATTCCTAGACCGGTTTGGTCTGTCTTTGACCTTCTTATCAATATTTTTACTCCCTCATTTACAAAATCAATATCCTCATATTCAATTGATACTAATTCTGATCTTCTAAAACCACCTGCAAAGCCAATTAGCAATAAAGCTCGGTTTTGATATTTTTTATACTCATTTTTTTCTTCATTAATTACTTTAATAAGTAATTTTAATTCATTGATTAATAATGGTTTTTTAGATATTTGTTTAACTCCCATCTTTCTTTTTATTCCCATTAAATTTTCAGCAATGATTGGATGTTTTGTATCGATATAATGGCCTTTTAATCTATGAATAACTTTTATTGAGGCCAATCTTCGTTTTAAAGTACTGAATTTACTAAAAGAGCTTAAATGAGTTAAGTATAAAGCTATAATTTTTGGATCACTTGGCATTGACGAAAAACCATTATTTGTACAGAAACTTGAAAAATCCTTAAAATCCGATTGATAAGCTCTTAATGTATTACTTGCTTTAGAATTTTTTAAATTCTTTAAAGTTTCTAATTCAAGGTTTTTAACGTCTGTTATTATTTCATTCATATATTTTTCCGATAACCATTAATTATCGGAAATAATATATTAAGTGATTTTAAATGTCAATAGTTTAAGTTTAAAAAATTATGGGTTCTATTGATGGTGAAATTCCAGCTATATGGTTTTTGATAAGCTCAATTGGTTTTATTATTTTGAGTTTCATTCAATATAAAAATACAGGTAAAAGTGTTAATACAATTTTTTTAAGCATAATGGCCATTTTGTTTTTATTAAGCTATTTTATATTGCTTTTTAAAACTTAATTTATCCCCACTATTCACAAGGAAATGAGAAAAATAATAGAATCAATTAAAAAGTGATACATATTAAAATCAGTATTTGTTATTTTAATTATGAATTAAGAGGCAACTCTTAACTGGCCAATTGGAGAAAAGCCGAGAGGTACAATTCCAGGGGGCAGAAAGCTTCACATAGCATCGCTGAACATGTGGAGCGGGAGGCATGGCGGTAGCGCATCAACGACGTGCCAAAACAACTGTTCTTTGCACCCTTAAAAGTGCAAGGAAACAGGGGTTTTTTACTAATGATACTCAAAGGCACTAAATTTCAATTAAAAGTCTGGAAATATCTTAAAACCATCCCCAAAGGCAAGGTAAAAACCTATAAGGAAGTAGCTATTAGTATTAAAAGCCCTAAATCAGCTCGTGCTGTCGCTAAAGCTTGTGCTAAAAACCCATATGCCCCAAAAATACCCTGTCATAGAGTGATTAGATCAGATGGAGCTCTTGGAGGATACTCTGGAAGAGGTGGAATGAAGCAAAAGCTTAAATTACTTAGATCTGAAAAAGCAGCCATTTAGCCTTATTTTAAGGATTTTTTTGTTAAAAAACCCAATTAAATCAACGTTTTTTGATCTTTTTAATTAATTTGATATAGAATACTATAATTCACCCTTTAGTTGTACCATGTATGAGCCTACGCTTAAAAGAGACCCCTATTTGGACGTTTAAATGCTATATTCAATTAGTGCATCGCTCTACTATCTTACTATATCAACGCTTTTAGACTACCACAAATATTCATGATTTTCTTTTTCCTCATGCTCAAAAAGTTCCGATTTTAAAAGATAATTTAACATTTTTTCGATTTAGTTGAAAATTTAAGTACTGAAACTAAAGTCAACTATGTTTTACATTTATAATATCCATTTCTATCAAATTCTTGTTAAATTTAATAATTACAATGGTTTACAATGAATAATTAATGTAATACTTTACATATTAGTAAATAAATATTACCTATTATTTAATTTTTTTAACTATATTCTCTCTCCTAGAGATATAGATACCGCTTAATACAATAATAAATAATCCTAAAAAAGTCCAATTGTCTGGGAAATCACTAAAGAAATAATAACCTATGATTATGTTAGTAATGATCTCAAAGTAACTAAATGATGCTAATTTAGAAGCATCAGCGTATTTTAGAGATAATATTAAAAATAAATGACCTATACAGGCAAAAATCCCTATAGCAGCCATCATAAACCACTGATTATAAGAAGGTGCAACCCAAACAAATGGCATTATTGTGGAAACTATTATGGCCCCTACTACACCAGTTAATAATAAAGT
>CABYYA010000027.1 GCA_902523125.1 uncultured Pelagibacteraceae bacterium
ATTGGCAGAGTCTATTGTAATCTGGTCATCACTATTATCTCTACTTTTCATACCCAAATCATAGTATTCAATACCGATATCAAGATAAGGAAGGATTAATTTTTTTTTAATAAATTGCCAGATTATTCTGGTCATTTCATCACCATCTAACTCTACAATGGGGTTTTTTACAGTAATTTTGCTCACTTTATTTATATCTTAATAATTGAATTTTGTAATTTTATATACATATTAATGAAAAATTATCAAATAGAAGAACATGTTTAGTAAGATATTTCCAAAAATTCACGCTGAGGGATACAAGTTCCTAGTTATCTCTGGAATTATTACAATCGTATTTTATAGTTTAAGTAATTTTTTAGGTTTAATTGGTTTGGTATTAACAATCTGGGTTTATTATTTTTTTAGAGATCCTGATAGAGTAATTATTGAAGATAATAATTATCTGGTTAGCCCTGCTGATGGAGAAATCATAAAAGTTGAGGAAGTTGATGGTCCAAAAGAGCTAGGCTTAGAAAATAAAAAATTTAATAAGATCAGTGTCTTTATGAACATATTTGATTGCCATGTTAATAGAACTCCATGTGCTGGAAAAATTGAAGAAATTTTATATAAACCAGGAACATTTGTTAATGCTTCTCTTGATAAAGCAAGTGAAGATAACGAAAGAAATTATTTTAAAATAAAGGACACAGATAATAATGACATTATTGTAGTTCAAATAGCAGGTCTTGTAGCGAGAAGAATAGTTTGTGAGTCTAATAAAGATCAAGAGTTAAAACAAGGTGATAGAATTGGAATGATAAGATTTGGAAGCAGAGCAGATGTTTATTATGAGAATTACCAACCTTTAGTTAAAGTAGGTCAAAAAGCTATTTCAGGTGAAACACTTTTGGCTAAAAAATAAAATGGAACAACCAAAAAATAATTTAAAGATCGTTGCAGATAAAAAAAGAGCAAGAATGATCTTGCCAAATATGCTTACACTTATAGGGGTTTGTATTGGTTTAACCTCGATAAGATTTGCTCTAGATGGTAGGTTTGAACTTGCAATCATAGCAATTCTCTTTGCTGCTTTAATCGATGGTCTTGATGGAAGAATAGCTAGATTGATTAGAGGGACTTCAAAAGTAGGAAAAGAATTAGATTCGCTTACTGATATGATCAGTTTTGGGGTAGCGCCGGCATTCATAATGTATTTCTGGAAGCTCAATACTCTAGGAAGATTTGGTTGGTTACTTTGTTTAGTTTATGTAATTTGCGTTGCATTACGTTTAGCAAGGTTCAACATCAATTCAAATCAAGAACCTTCATGGAGAGATAATTTTTTTGAGGGAGTACCATCACCAGCTGGAGGAATTTTAGTCTTAACGCCTTTGATCATTAATTTAAGCGGTTTTAACTTTGTTCAATTAAATTATGATTTAATGGTACCTATTTTTTTTATCACGACTTCTTTTTTACTAATTAGTAAATTCCCTAGTTATTCTTTTAAAAAAATAGTAATCCCTAGAAAAACAACAATATTTCTTTTATTTGGAATTGTTTTATTTTTTGGTCTATTATTGATTTATACTTTTAATGTAATTGCGATAAGTACTGCAATTTATGTACTTTTATTACCAATAAGCTTTTTCCATTTTCAAAAAATTAAGAAACAACATGAAAATGACAAAATTCAAGACGAAGATGACCTTGAAGACGTGCTTTAATGAAAAAAAATGTAATCGTTTCTTTAGCCGATGCTAACTATTTTCCTTTACTAGATGAACTAGTAGATTCAATTAAAAAATTTAAAGAGAGTAAAGATGTTGCTATCTGTATTTTGGATGCAGGATTAAAACAAGATCAGAGAGATAGTTTATCAAAAAAAGTCGATGAAATTAAAAACGCTGAATGGGATATTGAAGTTCCCAGTTATAAAGTTAAAGGTAAAGAATGGTTAAAAAGTCAAGTCTCAAGAGCTTTTTTACCTAAATACTTTCCTAACTATGAAAAATATCTATGGATTGATTGTGATGCATGGGTAAATGATTGGAATTGTGTAGAGTTATATTTTAAGGCTTGCAATGATGGAAAGCTTGGAATTACTCAAACAATTGGCCCAGGATACAAAATTACTTCTAAAGTAAACTGGCTTTTTGGAAAGGTAGCGTTAATTAAATCTCAAAACTTTAAACATGCTGTAAAATCCAAAATTAGTTATGCTGATGCTAGGAAATTAGCTTTCGCACCTCATATTAATATTGGAGTTTTTTCCTTAGAAAAAGACTCTAAAGGGTGGAGTGCTTGGCAAAATAATTTAGAGAAAACTTTAAAAGCAGGTAATATTTTTGGATCTGAAGGTTTAGCAATTAATATGTCCGTTTATATTGATAATTTAGAAACAGAGTTTCTTCCTTTAAATTGTAATTGGATCACAAGTAATTTACTTCCAAAATATGATCAGATACAAAGTACATTTGTTGAACCATACTTACCAAATTATAAAATTGGTATAATGCATCTTGCCGGAGGTATTTGGAAAGACGGTAAGGATATGCGAGTGGATAAAAGTATCAAAATTGAATTAGAAACTTTGGATAAAGGTAAAATACTAAAAAGTTTAAGATATAATACTTAATTGAAAAAAAATAAGATTTCAAAAAATTGGGTAAATAAACAAAGACGAGATACTTATGTGCGTCAATCAAAGGTTGATGGTTATCGAGCTAGGTCAGCATATAAACTAAAAGAGATAGATGAAAAATTCAAAATATTTAGGGTTGGAATGTCAGTTTTAGATATTGGAGCAGCACCTGGAAGTTGGTCACAGTATGTTGCAAAAGTAGTAAAGAGTGGAAAGATAATCTCTATTGATCTTAAAGAGATGGAAAATATAAAAAATACTGTGCAAATTCAGGGTGATTTTACTTCAATCGATACTCAAGTCAAAATTAAAGAATATCTTAAAAAAAAACCAGATGTAGTCATGTCTGATATGGCTGTAAACACAACTGGAATTAAAAATATCGACTCAATTCAAACTGGTGAATTATGCAAAGAGGCTATGATTTTTTCAAAAGATGTGGTTTCAGAAAAGGGTTTTTTTATATCAAAAATATTTATGGGAAGTATTTTTAATGAAATTGTCGCACTGGGAAAAAAAATTTTTAAAGAAGTAAAGGTTTTTAAACCCAAATCTAGTAGAAAAAATTCTAAAGAAAGTTTTATAATTTGTAAAAATCTTAGATAGTTTCTTTAAATTTAAAAGGAATCGTATATAAATGATCATGGTTCCTATAAAAGAAGCACTCACCTTTGATGATGTAACACTTGTACCCAAGTATTCTGAGATCTTACCCTCAGATGTTGATACTAGCATCAAACTTACAAGTTATCTAAAATTAAATATTCCTTTATTATCTTCAGCTATGGACACTGTTACTGAAAGTAAAATGGCTATTGCGATAGCAAAAGCAGGAGGAATTGGAATTATTCACAGAAACTTAGATATAAAAAAACAAATCCTTGAAATTAGAAAAGTAAAAAAACAAAAACTTTTAGCAGGTGCAGCTGTTGGAACAGGACCAAGTGAATTTAAAAGAGCAGAGGCTATACTTAAAGAAAAAATTGATATGATTGTTGTTGATACTGCTCATGGACATACCAAAAAGGTCTCGGAAATAATAAAATATATTAAAAAAACAAAAAATAAAAAAACTGCCCTTTGCGCTGGAAATATTGCTACACCTGCTGCAGCAAAATTTTTATTAAAGCTTGGTGTTGATGTAATCAAAGTTGGGATTGGACCTGGATCAATATGCACAACAAGATTAGTTGCAGGTATTGGTGTCCCGCAACTAAGTGCAATACTAGAAGTAAGAAATGGTATAAAAAATAAAAATGTAAAGATTATTTCTGATGGTGGAATTAAATACTCAGGTGATTTAGCAAAAGCATTTGCTGCTGGAGCAGATGCAGTTATGATTGGCTCATTGTTTGCTGGTACAGATGAAGCTCCAGGAAAACTTATAAAGAGAAATGGTAAACTATTTAAAAATTTTAGAGGTATGGGCTCAGTTGGTGCTATGAATAAAGGGTCTGCTGATCGATACTTTCAGTCAAAACAAAAAGACACATCTAAATATGTGCCAGAGGGAGTAGAAGGATTTGCAAAGTATAAAGGTAAAGTTGATAATATAATTTTTAAATTAATTGGAGGATTAAGATCATCTATGGGATACTTAGGGTCAAGACAAATAAAGTATTTAAGAGATAAACCACAATTTGTTAAAATAACAAAAGCTGGTTTCTACGAAAGCATGGTCCATAATGTTGATATAGTTAAAAGCGATAATAAATATTAATGAAAAAAATCTTTAAAATAACTATTATTTTTTATTTCTTAATGAATATTTCTAATTTTTCCTTAAGTAATGAAAATTTTTTCAATAAAGGATTAGAACTATATAACAAAAAAAAATTTGAAGATGCTAGATTTATGTTTGAGAGAAGTATTGTATTTAATCCAAAACATTCTAACTCGTATTTATATTTAGCTAAAATTTACAATCAGAAAAAAAATCAAAAGAAAGAGGAAAAAAATTTAGAAGCAACTTTATTAATTGAGCCAAATAATGAAGAAGCAATGTTAATGTTAATGAAAATAGCATTAGAAAAATCAAACTACCTTAAAGTAAGGAATCTATCAGAAGACTTTGTTAAAGTTTGCAAAAATTTATGTGA
This sequence comes from uncultured Pelagibacteraceae bacterium, assembly GCA_902523125.1. GTDB lineage: Bacteria > Pseudomonadota > Alphaproteobacteria > Pelagibacterales > Pelagibacteraceae > Pelagibacter. The sequence continues at coordinate 4,729 of CABYYA010000027.1, forward strand.
TGAAAATAAAAGTATATTAGAGTCTTTGGCAAACTTAGAACCAAAAAATGAGTCTTGATCAAAATTTGAATAAAATTTTAATTGTTGATTTTGGTTCACAATTTACACAGCTAATAGCAAGAAGAATTAGAGAATTAGGAATTTTTTCTGAGATTATAAGCCACAAAAAAATTAAGAGCAAAGACATCAATCATACAGTCAAAGGTATTATTTTATCTGGTGGTCCTCTCAATGTTTATCAAATTAATAAATATTCCTTCGATAAAAAGATAATTCAAAAAAGAGTTCCAGTTTTGGGTATTTGTTTTGGTCATCAAATAATTTCTAAATTAAATGGTGGAAAAGTAAAACAGTCTAAACATAGAGAGTTTGGTTTAGCTAATATTACAAAAAAAAATAATAGTCTTTTAATTAAAAATTTATTTAAGAAAAAAAAGTCAATTAAAGTTTGGATGAGT
>CABYYA010000028.1 GCA_902523125.1 uncultured Pelagibacteraceae bacterium
AGGATTTAAAGAGAGGACCACACCTGTTCCTTTAAGTATTACCGAACCAATTTTGGGTGGGTCACCTAATCTTGCTGCGGTGAAAAAAAAGGATAGTTTTAAAGATCAGTGAAAAATTTTTTTAGAATATCGTTTTTAATAGTATTATTTCTTGGATTTCAATTTAACTCTAATGCAGCTGAAAAAGTTGAATATTTAAAAACTGATTGGAGTTTCAAAGGTCCTTTTGGAAAATTTGACAGAGCTGCACTTCAAAGAGGATATCAAGTTTATCAAGAAGTATGTTCCTCATGCCATTCTATGAAATATCTAAGTTATAGAAACTTAGTAGAGGAGGGCGGACCTGAATTTTCAGTGGAACAAGCAAAAGTTATTGCTGCGTCTTTTGAGGTAAAAGATGGACCGAATGCGGATGGTGAAATGTTTATGAGACCAGGAAGGTTGTCAGATAAATTTGTGATGCCTTACGAAAATGAAAAAGCTGCTCAAGCGGCAAATGGTGGAGCATACCCACCTGATATGACCGTTTTAGTAAAAGCTAGAGGCGGTGGAGTTGATTATATCTATTCACTCCTTCAAGGATATGAAGATCCTCCAGCTGGAGTGACTTTAGATGATGGAGTTTACTATAATAAATATATGTATGGAAATAAGATTAAAATGTCTAATCAACTTTCTGATGGTCTAGTAGAATATTCAGATGGAACTAATGCTTCTGTAGAACAAATGTCAAAAGATGTCACAACTTTTTTAATGTGGACTGCAGAACCTCATTTAGAAACACGTCACAAAATGGGTTTTAAAGCAATAGTTTATTTAATTATTTTAACAATTTTAGTTTATTTTAGTATGAAGAGAATCTGGTCACGTATTGAAACGAAAGTTTAAAACGTCACCATCTTTGACAATATAGTCTTTGCCTTCCAATCTCATTTTTCCATTTGTTTTAGAATTTACCCATCCATCATTTTCAACAAAATCATTATAAGAAATAGTCTCAGCTCTAATAAATCCTTTTTCAAAATCTGTATGTATTTCACCGGCAGCTTTTGGAGCTAAACAATTTTTCTGGATAGTCCAGGCTCTTGTTTCCTCAGGACCTGAGGTAAAAAAAGTGTCTAATTCTAAAATCTTATAACCTTTTTGTATCAACATATCCAAGCCAGTGTCCTTTAAACCAATCATTTCCATGTAGTTTTTTCTTTCTACACTATCTAACTCATTGATTTGATTTTCAATATCAGCCGATATAATTAAAGTGTTTTCTAAACCAAATTTTTCTAAGAATGATTTTGTGTAAGTGTTTCCATTTTGAACACTTTTCTCATCAACATTACAAATAAATATTTTGGGCTTTAAAGACAATAAACCACTTAGATTTAGTTGTTTTTTGGTAAATTCTGATTTTAAACTTATTAAGTCTTGATCATTATTAATTAAGTCTAAAGAACGTTGAAGAATTTTAATTTGATCTTCGTCAATATTTTTCTTGTTATTTTTCTCAAGTCTTTTTTGAATGGACTCTAAATCTGCTAGCTTCATTTCTGTCTCAATTATTTCAAGGTCTCTGACAGGGTCAACTGTAGGATTTACATTTTGAATATCACTAGAGTCAAAACATCTAATCATATGTATTACAGCGTCTACTTCTCTTATATGAGATAGAAATTTATTTCCCAACCCTTCACCTTTAGATGCACCCTTTACAAGACCAGCTATGTCAACGAAAGAAATAGTAGTAGGTATAATTTTTTTTGATTTAGAAATTTTTGCTAAATTTTTTAATCGATAATCAGGTACACCAACGACGCCAATATTTGGATCAATTGTACAGAATGGAAAGTTAGCTGCTTGAGCTTTATTTGAATTTGTTAAAGCATTGAAGAGAGTAGATTTACCTACGTTCGGCAAACCAACGATTCCGCACTTGAAGCTCATTATTTATTATTTACTGTACTAGAAAAAAGATCTAATTTTTTTTCAACAAGGAAAGAGATTGAATCATTTATATGGTTAGATATTTTCTCAATACCTAATGACTCATCTTCATCAAAATTTTGTAAAACGTAATCTGCAGCTTCGATGTTTCCTCTTGGTTTGCCAATACCTATTCTTACTCGAGAATAATCTTTGCCAATAAACTTGTCAATTGAGGCAATTCCATTATGTCCCGCACTCGATCCCCCAAATTTAGCTTTAATTTTTCCAAATTCTACATCTAGATCATCATGAAAAACTATTACATCTTGAGCATCAATTTTAAAATATTCAATAAGTTCTCTAATACAAATTCCCGAATTATTCATAAAGGTCAAAGGTTTGATGGCATAAACTTTAACATTTCCAATATTACCAGTGGTTAATAGGCCTTTAAATTTTGGTTTTTGTTTTGATAAACTAAATTTTTTGTTAATAGCGTCTATGATTTTAAACCCGACATTATGTCGATTGTTTTCGCTGTCTGGTGTTGGATTGCCCAATCCTACAAATAAAAGCATGATCTATTGATTAATTTTCAATTTAGTTGATTATTTTTTTTCTTCAGGAGGTTTTTTATCAGCAGGTTTTTTATCATCACCCTCTTTTTTATCTCCTTTATCACTTTCAGGAGCAGTTTTATCCCCATCAGCTGCCGCTACAGTTGCACCCTCTGCGCCTTCTTCACCCTCTGCAGCTTCAGCTTCAGCAGGTTTTTCAGGTTCTTTCATAACTGTCGGAGCTGCTAGAGTTGCTATCACAAAATCTCTTCCTTGAATTGTTGGAACAACTTCTGGATCTAATTTAACTGAAGAGATTTTAAAACTCTCACCAATATCAACGCCATCTAAATTTAACGTTAAATTTTCAGGTATCTTTTCACTTGGACATTTTAATTCTACTTTTCTTCTCACAATATTTAGCACTCCACCCTTTTTAAGACCGGGAGACTTTTCGTGATTAATAAAATTTACTGGAATTTCTATTTTTATTTTTACACCTGGCAGCACTCTTAAAAAATCTACATGAATTGGTTCATCGGTTAAAATATGATATTTTATTTCTCTTGGTAATACATTTTGATTACTACCTTCTACATTTAGAGTAATTATGTTTGAGAAGAAATTTTCTTTTTCAATAAAAGTTTTGAGTAATTTTTTAGAAATAGATATCTTTTGATTTTTATCTTTACCGCCGTATATTATAGCTGGAACATTTCCACTATTTCTTATAGTGTTTAACTGCCCCTTAGTAGAATTATCTCTAATGTTAGCTTCAATTGAATTCATAAAACAGAGCTTTTTAACTCATGTTTATAAATAATCAAGAAATTTATTTAAATAAATCTGATACGGATGTTGAATTTGAAATTCTCTTTATTGCTTCACCCATAAGACCTGATATGGGTAAAACCTCAATATTCTTAATATTTTTAGTTTTATTAACATTGTCTATTGTATCTGTTATAACTAAATTTTTAATTACTGAACTTTTAATTTTTTTAATTGCATCTCCGCTTAGAACGCCATGAGTAATATAAACGTATACATCTTTTGCACCACGAGATTTCAAAGCTTTCGCTGCATTAACAATTGTGCCACCTGAGTCAATTATGTCATCAACCAAAATACAAGTTTGTCCTTTTACATCACCAATAATATTCATAACCTCTGATTGCCCAGGCTTTGGTCTTCTTTTATCAACAATAGCCAGTCCTACATTTAAAAGTTTTCCGAGTGCTCTAGCTCTTTCTGTTCCTCCTACGTCAGGCGCAACACAAATAATTTTTTTACTTTTAATTTTTTTTCTAGCATGTCTTGCAAATATTGGAGTAGAAAATAAGTTATCAACGGGAATATCAAAGAAACCTTGAATTTGACCTGCATGCAAATCTACAGTTACTACTCTATCAGCGCCAGCTTGTGTTATTAAATTAGAGACAAGTTTTGCAGATATGGAAGTTCTTGGAACAACTTTTCTATCTTGTCTTGCATATCCAAAATAAGGTATTACTGCAGTTATATTTTTTGCCGACGACCTTTTAAGAGCATCAATACACAACAACAATTCCATTAGATTATCATTTGCTGGAGAAGAGATAGACTGAACAATAAAAATACTGTTCCCTCTTATGTTTTCATTTACTTCAATATATATTTCACCATCAGCAAATTTTCTAATACTAGAATTTACAAGTTTAGTTTTTAAGTATTTAGCAATGTTTTTACTTAAAACTCTATTGCTATTTCCAGTTAATAATTTCATTGAGGAACCTTAATTAATCATAATTAATGAAATATTTCTACCATAATCATCATGATTTAAATGCAAAGACCTTCTTGCACTAAAAAAATTATTTTTTTTGGGAAAAGTGTCAATATTTATCGTATCTAGATTTGTAATTTTCATTAATTTGAGTTGTGATTTAATATATTTTGATAAATTAAAAAAAATTAAGTTTTTTCTTTTTTTAAAAAAAACCATATTTCTTTTATCTTTTTTTAGAAATCTTCTTCTAAAATCTTCTCTTACGTTATAACTTTTTTGGGCAATACAAGGACCTATTACTGCAAGCATATTTCTTTTTTCACAACCTTTTTTAATCATAAAATTTATTACTTTTGAAATAATTCCTTTGTATGCACCTTTCCATCCAGCGTGAATAGCACTTATCATTTTCTTTTGTTTATCATAAATTAATATTGGTGCACAATCAGCTGTGAGAATGGCTATTGGCAATTTTGGAATATCTGTAATTACTGCGTCTGCTCTCTCTTTTTTTTGATATTTTGAATATTTGTCAATGAAAACAAATTTATTACTATGTATTTGATTTAATAAAAAAATATTTTTTGAATTCCTATTGATCTTATTTTTTACGATACTTAAATTTTTAATAACTTTTTTTTTGTCATCATTAGAACCTGGTCCACAATTTAAACTACTATAAAAACCTTTTGAACACCCA
>CABYYA010000029.1 GCA_902523125.1 uncultured Pelagibacteraceae bacterium
AGGGGGTAATAATAATTTTATAAACCCAGACTCACCAAAATGTAGATCAAGCACTACTGGTGATCTATTAACTTTTGATAGAACCACAGATCCTAGCGATGTTCAATTTAGTGATGATGGTTTAATAGTATTTTCAACAAATATGGATACTTCCGGAATGCAGAATAACACCGTAAGTATGAATAAAGTTGATAGACCTTTTGATATTGACTCAGATAGAGTTAAGGGAAATACAAACGCTACGTGTGATGATGTCGATGGAGCTGATACTTTTACATTATCTGGGGGTGTATTGGATAGATTAACAGAGAATATTGATATAGTTAATAATGGAAGAACTTTTTTAATTTTAGACCGAGACGGTTTACTTGGTAAGTTTAATGCAAGCACAGCTTTTGATTTGGATGGTTTAACCTATGTAGAGAACATATCTCTAGGAGCAACTATTGATAGTGTAGCTTTCAATAGGGATGGAACAAAACTTTTTACGCTAAGTTCACAAAATGATACACCAACACTTACAACTTTATCTTTACCAGGATCTTATGACCTATCATCGTCTACCCAAATTCATCAAGTTGATTTAACATCAAATGGCATAACTGATACCGATGGAGAAACAGAGGTAGCTAGAGATATAGAGTTTAATGCAGATGGAAGTGCCATGTTTATCTTAATCTCTAATGATGATGATTTAGACAACCAATGGATTTATCATTACGATTTAAAAAAAAATTATGATGTTTCAACTGCAGTAAAAGTTGATCGTTGGCAAGTTGGTGCAGTTTTTTTAAATAGAACAAAACCCGACGCTCAAACATTTAATGGAATGCCAAGAGGGATTGGCTTTTCTTCAGATGGAATGGTTTTATTCATTACAGATATAAGAACCACTCCAGGGGGAACCGGAGTAGACCGAATTAATGGTTTTGATTTAGAATGTCCTTATGGATTAATAAAATGTTCATCGGACTCTATGTCTTCTATTGGTTCTCAGGTGGAATTAGCAAAGCAAAATATAACATTAAATATCTCAACAATTTTTAAAAGATTTGAATGGATTAAAAGAAATAGAGATGAGGAAGATTTAACAAGCCATAACTTTAACATAGATTTTCCTGATCCTTTATTTAAGTCTTTAGCAATGAGTCTTGAACCAAAAACAAAAAAAACTATCTCATCTTTTGTTAAATCAAATCATAAAAAAGATAAAAAATCTAAATGGTCTACATGGAGTTTAGCTGAATTATCTATGAGTGATTTTAGAAAACTTGGATTTCAACAGTCAAAAAGTATTAAAACAAAAGGTTTAACTTTTGGCTCCGATAGAAAATTTGGTGATAACAAATTTTTAGGTTTAGCGTTAAGGTATTCAGATAATAAATCTAACATCCACAGATCAATTCAGAATACAGAATTAGAGTCTTTAACTCTGAATTTATATGGAATTGCGCCAATAAATGAAAATAGATATATCAACGTCGTTTTGGGACTAAGTGCATTGAGATTTGATAATAAATATTCAGGAAAATTATCAGGCAATAGAAATGGAAAGCAAGTATTTACAACTATAAATTATAGGACCAAAAATACTTTTAGTGGTTTAAACATAACACCTACTGGAAAACTCACTTATGGAGTAACACGTTTATCTGAATTTACAGATTTTTTTAGTAAAGCAATTGATAGACCAACTAATGATATTAGATATGCAGAGGATACATTTAAAAGTGGAGAGCTTGCAGCTGGTTTTTTATTTGACGCAAATAAAATGAAAGTTGGACAAGGAACTTTTCAACCGATGGGTGGATTAGAAATTATTTACGATTTAACTCCAAATATTAATTATAAGTATAATTATCAAGGAGCAACTCCAGTTAATAAAAATAAAATTATTGGAAAATATTCACAAAAAAGTTTAAAAACTAACATTGGTTTTGAAGCAATTTACAAAAATGGTTTAACCATATCCCCATCCTATGAGAGAATCATCACAATGAATAATGATCATAGACCAGATAGAAAAAAAGGAACTTACTCTGAAAGATTTATTGTAAAAGTTAGTCGAACGAAAGAGGAAAATGGCAGTCAGATTGCTTTTAATATTGATCCCATTTCAGACAATCCTTCAAGTTTAAACTTTTCAAAAAAATACGATAATTTTTTAATTAATTTTAGTTCCAATTATAGTTTGTTCAGCAAAATTCCTGATTATGGCGCTAATATAGAAATCTCAGGAACTTTTTAATATAAATAATTTTAAATAGTGACAATTTAGTGATTAAATAATAATTATTGATAATCTAATGTTTCAATAATGAAAAAGTTTTACATATTTATATTTTTAATTGTTGCTACAGCCTCAAATTCTGGAGAAATTTCGAGCAAAATTTCTGAATATGTTAGTAATCTTATTCCTGGCGAGGGATTAACTGAAACATCTATTAAACTAAATGATAAGGATGAAGATCAGATAAAATTTTCAATTTTAGGCCTTAGAAATATCCTTGAGGAGGATAATTCAAACTTATTCACGCAATTTAGCTTGAGAACTAAAGAGGTAAATAGTGATGGAAGAATTCATGGTAATTTAGGTATTGGTTATAGAAAACTAAGTGATGATAATTCAATGATTTATGGTGCAAATACTTTTATTGATGCAGACATGTTCGAGGGACACAGGAGATTGGGATACGGACTTGAAGCAAAAGCATCGCTATTAGATCTATCTTTAAATCGATACCAAAAGATAACAAATATGCAAACTATTGATGGAACAGCTGAACAAATACTTAGTGGCTGGGATTACAACTTAACCACCCAAGTTCCTTATGCACCTTGGGCAAAATTTAGTTTCAAAGGTTATAAATGGGAGGGTGAAAAAACTTCAAAAGACTCAAAAGGAAATAAATATATTTCAGAATTAAATATAAACCCTTCATTACAATTGAACTTATCAATGGACGACTCTTCTCTTGCTGGTGTAGATGATGTTTTGGAAGCTGAACTATTATTTGTTCATCCGCCTAGAGAAAATATAAGAACGATGGATGAAGGATTATCTGATGTAGCTTTTGAAAAAGAGAACATGCAAGCAAAATTAAATGAAAAAGTTCGAAGAAATAACGATTTAACTATAGAAATCCAAGGTTCAGTAATTATTACAAGTCAATAAGATGAGAAATATTTTTTTTATAATTTTATTTATCTTAACTTTTTTTAACACAAAATCTTTTGCACTTGAAGATGAGGCAACAACTTATAAAATCACAATAACAAGAATTGAAATTTGTGACAGCACCAGTACTGATGCCTCATGTAATAATCCTATAGTTTTATATTCTGGTAATTCTGGGTCTATTGATATTGCATCGACTTCGGCTGGTGAAGCAGCAGCAAGTTTAGGAGATTTGTCAAAAGTTGAATTTGGAAAAACTTATACTTATTTTCAGATTACTATGAATAGAGCTTTTACAGTTGCTGGTAGTGTTACAAGTGGAGCAACAACTTGCTATACTATTGCAGATTCAACTGGAACTACCAGCGTAAATGGAATAGGAAGCAAAACTTCAGGAGCTGCAGTTGCTGGAACTTATTATGCAGGTATTCCAGCTGGTACAAGTCATGGAGATGTAATGAACAGCACTACAGCTGGTGATGGAACAGGAACCGACTCAGCAACAGGAACAGTTGATGCTGGTGATGCTTTTTTTGAGTATAGAGAAGCACTTTCGAAACCATTTAGTATGGAGGCTGGAAAAATTCCAACAGTTAAAATTGCTTTTGGAACATCAACAGCATTGGGATATTTAGAAAAGGATGGACTAGCAAGCGATTGTACTGGAGATGCAGGTGCAACTAGAGGTTTTTATGCAAACCGACCTGATGTAGTTCTCACACTTGAGTAATTAATTTACTTTAAAAGATCTTTTAATTTATTTTCTTTTTCTAAAGCTCTAACTTCGTCATAACCACCAATGTGTTGATCATCAAAAAAAATTTGAGGAATAGTTCTTTTTCCATTAGCTTTTTTAATCATCTCATCCATTGCACCATCAACTGTTGCAATATTTATTTCTTCAAAAGGAGCATTATTTCGAGCAAGTAATCTTTTTGCAGCATCACAATAATTACAAAACGGTCCTGTATAAATTACAACGTTTTTCATACTTTAAAGATAATTACCTTTTTTTAATTTACTAGTAATTAGTTTTCTAGAATATTCAAATTTTTTTCTATGTTTGATACTTTTTTGATTTACTCTTTTTCTCCATAGTCTAAATGAAGAGGGTTTAATTGACCTTCTCATTATTTTGATAACATCAGATTCCTTGTACCCAGTCTTTTTTTCAATTTCTTCAAAAGTGATACGATCTGCCCAGGCAGCCCAAATGACCCAATCTGGATCCTCGACATTTGGCTCTGGATTTTTGACTCTAGTGACAGGCCTGTGACTTTTTTTTTTCATAAATCCTTTATATTTGAAAAAAAATGATAATGCATTTTTTTTGGAATATGTTATTATGAATCTGATAGTCCTTCTTAGCCATCTTTAGCTCCCGGTTTTTAAGGACTATCTTTTTTTTATCTTTCAAAAAATATCCTTTTCTCAGGCTTTGCTTATATTTAGTGTTTTCAATCAAGTGATTTTATAAATTAATATAAATTTTTTTATCAACTCAAAGTTTGATCTTAAAACATTCGTGCAAAATTAGTTTTAATTGATACAAT
>CABYYA010000030.1 GCA_902523125.1 uncultured Pelagibacteraceae bacterium
TCATCAGCTTCTTTGAAGCTTGTAATTTTACCTAAACAGCCGATTTTATGTAGTGAAGGTAATTCATTATAATCAAAATTCTTTGTTATTTTTGGTTGAACCATACCTATAAATTTATCTGCTTTCATACTATCATTGACCATATTTATATATCTTGGCTCAAAAATGTTTAATGGCACTGTAGTTTTAGGAAAAATTATAAAATTACTGAGTGGAAAAATTGGTATAGTTTTTGGAAGTTTCATAATTTAATAAATATATTAATAATATAAAAATATTTTAAGGATAAACAAATGATAATTTGGCTCGCTTCCTACCCCAAAAATGGGAACACTTGGTTAAGATCACTGATAAGTGCTTATTATTATACAAAAGATGGTGTTTTTCTTGGCGACAATCATTTAAAGAACGTTCAGCAGTTTCCTGTGAAAAAATATTTGGAAAGTTTCAATTATGATTTAGCGATACCAGGAGATACTTCGAGATTTTGGGTCTTAGCTCAAGAAAAAATTAATGAGGACAGAAAGATAAAATTTTTCAAGACACATAATGCTTTAGTGAAATTGGGAAATAATGATTTTACAGATCGAGCTAATTCACTTGGTGGAATTTACATAGTAAGAGATCCTCGAAATGTTTTAGACTCCATGTCCAGACATTTTCAAATCAATCATGATAAAGCTTTAGAGGTAATGCAAGATAAAAAAAACTTTACTTATGACTTTAAAAAGAAAAAAGATTATAGTGATTATCAATTTATAAGTTCCTGGGAATTAAATTATCAATCTTGGAAAAATAACAACTTATTACCGATAAAATTTTTAAAATATGAAGATTTATTGTCAGAAACTTTTTTTGTATTTAAAGAAATAATAGAATTTATAGATAAACTAACTGATAACAAAAGTGGATTTATTAGAGAAAAGGCAAAGAACGCTGTAAAAAGTACATCTTTTGAAAACTTAAAAAAAATAGAGAAAACAAATGGATTCAGTGAGTCTATCATCTCAAGAGAAGAAAAAAGAAAAATACCTTTTTTTCATTTGGGACCAAATAATAACTGGCAAAAGAATTTTGATGATGAATTTATTAAAAAATTAAATAATATTTTTGGTAAAAATTTAGAAGAGTTAAATTATTAACTTTTGAGGAAATTATCCTGAAATAACTAATTTGTTATTCAAATATTTTGTTACAATAGTCAATCATTGTGATTAAACTCTTTTAAAATTTATATTCAGATATAAAGTCTTTAAATTCAAAATTAAGTATTTCAATTTCTTTTGATGAAAATGATTTCTTCCAATCTCCTGAATTGCGATTTGAAATATGATTAGTTTGAAAACCTGTTTTAGTATCAAAAGATCTGTAATTATCCCTAGAAAAATACACTATACTTGAATCATCTATATCCTTTTTATTTTGAATTTTATAAATTAAATTTTCATCATTATTCTTTATTAAATTTCTGATTTTTTTTTTGTTAAATTTTAAAGATATCTCTTTGGCATTTTTATAATTAATTTCATAACCAATAAAATTTGCGATTTCCAAAACTGTTTCAATTGATTTATTTTCAATATTTTCATATCTAAAAAATTTTACATAATCTTTATTATAGGTTTTATAAATTTTCTCATACTGTAATAAGTCTTTTGCAGCCTTCAAAGCTGTATTAAAATCTGTTTTCATAAATTCTTTAAATGAAATACAAACATCCCTAGGATCTCTAATTGTAGTTAAAATCTTTGATCTTGGTAGATTAGGATTTAAAATTCTATGAATTTTAAAAACATATTTATTTGAATTATTTTGATCAATAAGACTTTGCTTTTCAAATATTTCAAAAAATTCTGGGCTACTTTTTGGTATTTTTGTTGGAAGAACATTTATTTTAGAAAACTTTAAAATTTCTCTTGTTACGTTATAAAGCCACATCGAACCTGTCCTTGGTGTTGTTGATATCCAAAATGAATTTATGTTCATTATTATTTTTATCATAATCGTTAAGGTCAGTCGATGAACGTTTTTTAATAGAATATCTTCAACTCACTTGCGACACTGGCGGAAATATATTTTATTAAAATAGATACTTGCTTAATTTTAAAAAAGCTATTATTTTAAAAAATTGAATTGCGGGTATAGCTCAGTGGTAGAGCGTCTCGTTGCCAACGAGAAGGTCGAGGGTTCGACCCCCTTTGCCCGCTCCAAAATTGAATTTATCTATTAATGAACATTGAAAAAATATTTGATGACATTAGTTTCAAAGTTAGTCCAAGTGACGATTATAGATCTTCATATAAATTTAGATTTATAAAATTTTTTTACAAAATTTTTAAAAAGGAAAAAAATTTCCTTTTTGATAATTGTATAATAAATAAAGAAAAGATTGATTTAGATTTAAGAAAAGAATTAATTAAGATAGATAGTATGTCAACATACGCTATTGGATACTTGATAAACAGAATATGTAAAAATTTATCTAAAAATCAGGTTTACTTAAATATTGGATGTTGGAAAGGCTTTTCTTTAGTTGCTGGAATGATTAATACCGAATGTAAGGTAATTGGTGTTGATAATTTTTCTCAATTTACAGGACCAAAAAATGATTTCCTCAAGAATTTTAAAAATTCAAAAAAAAACAATCATTTTTTTTTCGAGCAAGATTATGAGAAATATTTTGAATCTCTAGACCATACCAAAGATAAATTTGATTTTTATTTTTATGACGGAGAACATTCTTATGATAATCAATTTAAGAATTTAGAAATAGCTGACAATTTCTTAAATATTGGATCTTTGGTATTAATTGATGACATAAATTTTGATGAAGTGTATGAGGGTACTTTAGATTTTATTAATAAAGATAAATCTAGATTTAGAATTATAAAAGAGATAAAGACTGCTAACAACCACTGTCACCCAAGTTTTTGGAATGGAATAATGATGTTAAAAAAAGTATAATCTGACTTATGAGTGATTTATTAGACAAAAAATGTGTTCCTTGCGAAGGCGGCGTTAAGGCTTTTGATGCATCTGAAATTCACAAATATCAAAAAAAAGTAGATGGCTGGGAAATTGTTCAAAATGATAAAAAAGTTTATCTTTTGGAAAAAAAATTTGAGTTCAAAAATTTTTTAGAAAGTCAAAAATTTGTAAATGAGGTAGGAAGAGTCTCAGAGGATGAGGGTCATCACCCAGATATTATATTTGGATGGGGATATGCTAAGATTAATATTACAACTCATGCTGTCGAGGGTTTATCTGAAAATGATTTTATATTAGCTGCTAAAATTGATAAAATTGTTAATGCTTAAAATGACGAGTTTTTGAAAAAACCAAAACAGTATTTGTTTCGTTAGCAAATTTTATGATTTCCTTATCTCTAATTGATCCAGCTGGCTGTACTATTGCGCTAGCTCCTGACTGAACTAATTTTTCTATTCCGTCAACGAATGGAAAAAAAGCATCTGAGGCAGCTACAATTTCATTTTCCATTTTTGAATACTTATTCATTTTTGTTATTGCAATCTCACAACTGTCTAATCTACTAGGTTGTCCCGAACCAATACCAATAGTAGACATATTACTAGCAAGAACGATAGCGTTTGATTTTGTGTATCGACAAACATTAAATGCAAAAATTAAATTATCAAGTTGTGATTTATTTGGTTTTCTTTTTGAAACAATTCTAAAATCTTTCTTTGAAATCTTTTTTTTATCCTCTGATTGTATGAGTGTAAAGTTATCTACGGAATTAAATTTCCATACTTCATTGAAAGAAATCTTCGAGGAGTCTATAAGTCTGATATTTTTTTTTAATTTTAAGATTTTAAGAGCTTCTTTATCAAAACCATTGGCTATGACTACTTCAAGAAAAATTTTATTTAGTAACAATGCGAGTTTTTGAGTAATTTTATAGTTACACGAAACAATACCACCGAATGCACTTATGGGATCAGAGTCTAATGCTAATTTATAGCTATCAAGATTATTTTTTAAAACTGAGACTCCACAGGGGTTTCCGTGTTTAACAATTACTGTACCAGTATTTTTTGGTAATGATTTTGAAATAGTAAGCGCAGCAAAAATATCACTATAATTATTATAACTTAAATTTTTTCCATGAATTTGATCTAATTTATTTTTAATATTTTGAGAATAGAAAGCACCTATTTGATGGGGATTTTCTCCATATCTGAGATTTTCAACTAAATTGGTATAAAGAATTTTTCTTTTGGGGAAATTGATATTATTGAACTTATTGAAATAGTTTGAAATGACAGCTTCATAATAGGCAGTCTCATCAAATGCCAACCTAGACATTTTTTCTCTAAATTTGAGAGTGGTATTTCCTTTATTTTTTTTTAATTCATTAATGAGTTCCGAATAATGATTTACTGAAGTAATTACAGTGACATCATTATAGTTTTTTGCAGCAGCTCTAACTATAGTTGGTCCACCGATATCAATATTTTCTATTATTTTTGAATGGTTTTTTGTTTGTTCAATCATTTTATCAAATGGATAGAAATTTACTATTACTAAATCAATATTCTCAAAATCATTTTTTTTAATATCACTAGAGTGTGATTTATTATTTCTTTTGTTTAAAATTCCAGCATGTATTTTTGGGTGTAACGTTTTCACTCTTCCGTTAAGTATTTCCTTAAATCCTGTAAAATCTGAAAC
>CABYYA010000031.1 GCA_902523125.1 uncultured Pelagibacteraceae bacterium
TTATTGGTTTTCATTTAAGTTAATTAGGTGAAACATTTTGTTTAAAAACTTCCTCAAAATCATCAATGGTTACAGCTTCTTCTTGATCTATTTTATTTTTTAATACTTCTACAACCTCATCGGCATTCGTGTTACCTTCAAGAACCTCAACTAACTTATCTATATTAGTTTCAGCTACATCAACCAAAGCTTCTGAAACAGTCTCTTTATTTTTTTCGTTATCATTTGCTGCTTCAATTATCTTATCAGTAATTGTACCCTCACTTTCGTTTAAAATTTTATTTAATTTTTCTTTATTATTTTCATCGTTGACTTTATCTACTGCGTCACTGACTAAGTTTGATATAATTTCATCATTTTGACTTGAAACTGAAGATAAAATATCTACTTCTTTATCATCAAGTTCACTTAAAAAATCTAATTTTAAATCTGTTTCTGTTTCTATGTTATCAACTTGTTCTAAAACTTTTGTTGCAGTATCACTATCCGATGAAGTAACAATATCTGTTATAACTTTTGTATAATCTAATGAGGAAGTAAAATTTTCGTTGTCATCAACTATTTCTCCTTCTTTTTGTTTCTTCGCAGTTTCAACTGAATTTTCAATTAGATCATTCTTATTATCCTCGTTTAATTCGGCCATTTTATCTGGTTCAGTTTCTACAATACCCTTCAAAACTTTAGCAGATAGACTTTGTTTTTCATCAATAGAAACATCGCCTACTTCTTCAACAACTAGATTAAGTAAATCAGTATTTGCACCAGAGACTATATCTATAATTTTTTCACTATCCTCAAGAGTATTTTCAGCTTTTTGAACTGCATCCTCGGCTAATTCTTCAATTTCATCTTTTATATTTAAAGATAAATCGTTTAACTTGTTAGAGTCTTTTTTTGAAACCCCTGATATAATTTCTAGTGATAATTTTGATTCTGTTTCTACATCATTAATCTCCTCAATCATTTTTATTGCAGTATCATCGTCTGTATTAACAATTATATCTGAGACTAAATCAGTAAAATTCTCTTCCTCTAGAATTCCAGTGCCCTCCTCTTGATTTTTTGCTGACTCGATTGTTTGCTCAATTATAATATCTTTTATATTATCATCTAAAATTTCAACTTTAGTTGAGTCGGTATCTACTATTGCTTTAAGCACTTTTGCAGATAATGATTGTTTATCATCCACAGATGTTTGACTGACATCTTCTACAACTTTATTAATAAGATCATTGTTTACAACTGATACTACATCAGCAATTTTTTGACTATCCTCGCTCGTATTTTCTGCTTTTTGAACTGCATCCTCGGCTAGCTGCTCTATCTCATCTTTAATTTCTTCTGACAGATCATTTAACTTGTTTTCATCTTTATTTGATATACCCGACATAACTTCTAAAGACAAATTAGTATCTGTTTCTATGTCATTTATTTCTTCAATTACTTTGTAAGCTGTCTCAATATCTGTATTTACAATTATCTCTGCAACAAAGTCTGATAAATCCTCATCATCCTGTAGATTTCCTTCTTTTTGATCTTTAGCAGACTCAATTGTTTGCTTAATAATTGTATCCTTTATTTCCTCTGAAATTGTTTCAAATTTTGAGGGCTCAGTATCCACAATTGCTTTTAATACCTTAGCAGATAAAGTTTGTTTCTCCTCTGTTGAAACATTACTTACTTCTTCGACCATTATGTTTGCTAGATCGTCATTAATAACAGAAATCACATTTGCAATTAATTGACTATCCTCAGAGGTATTTTCAGCATTTTGTACTGCTGTTTCAGTCAATTCTTGTATTTCCCCTTGTAAATTCTCGGATAGATCGTTTAATTTATTTTCATCTTTTTCTGATATAGCTGAAATAACCTCTAAAGATAAATTAGTTTCTGTGACAACATCGTTAATTTCCTCGATGACTTTTGCGGCTGTATTTGTATCTGTTTTAACGATAATTTCAGATACTGCATCGGTTAGATCATCTTCATCAATAAGATTTCCCTCTTGTTGATCTTTTGTTGCATCTATCACTTGTTCGATTAAATTATCCTTTGTATCCTCATTAATAATTTCAATTTTTTCAGGCTCAGTATCAACAATAGCTTTTAAAACTTTAACTGATAAAGATTGCTTTTCGTCAATTGCAACTTTACTTACTTCTTCGACTACTTTATTAGCAAGCTCATCATTAGCTACTGAAACTATGTTAGCAATTAATTGACTATCTTCAGAGGTATTTTCAGCATTCTCTACGGCTTTTTCTGCTAGAATTTCTATTTGCTCTTTATTGTTTTCAGACAATATATTTAGCTTTGTTGAATCTTTTTGTGTTATTCCAGATATAATTTCTAGTGAAAGGTTTGTTTCAGTTTGTGTATCGTTTATCTCATTTATTATTTTTGAAGCAGTTTCCGTATTAGTATTAACAATAATATCAGAAACGATACTAGTCATGTCTTGTGACTGTAGTATTCCTGTTCCTTCTTGTTGATTTTTCGCTGACTCGATTGTTTGTTCAATCATAGTTTCTTTTACATCATCGTTAATAATTTCTATTTTGTCAGCATCGGTATCAACAATCGCTTTTAGAACTTGAGCAGATAAAGACTGTTTTTCATCTGTTGATATTCTGCTAACCTCTTCCATAATTTCATTAACAACTTCATCACTGACCACTGCAACTACATTTGCAATTAATTGACTATCCTCAGAAGTATTTTCAGCGTTTTGCACCGCTGTTTCAGTCAATTCTTGCATTTGTTCTTTGTTGTTTGTTGAAAGTTCATTCAATTTGTCAGAATCTTTTTCTGAAATACCTGAAATAACTCTTAATGATAAATTACTGTCAGTTTCAGTTTCATTAACTTCATCTATCACTTTCGCAGCTGTTTCAGCATCAGTGTTAACAATTATATCAGATATAATATCAGTCAAATCCTCTTCTTCTTGAATACCTGTTCCCTCTTGTTGATTTTTAGCAGCTTCAATTGTTTGCTGTATCATTATATCTTTAACATCATCATTAATTATTTCTATTTTATCTGGTTCGCTATCAACGATAGCTTTTAATACTTTTGCGGATAGATTTTGTTTTTCATCGGTTGACGTTTTGCTTACCTCCTCAACAACTATATTTGCAATTTCATCATTGGTTGTAGCTACAACTTTCGCTATTAAATCTACATCCTCATTTGAAGCAGTTGCTTTTTGAACAGCATCTATAGTTAATTTTTCAACCTGCTCTGAATTAGTTTCTGAAAACTCTTCCAATTTTTCAGGACTATTTTCAGAAAAATCAGCCATAACCTTTAGGGAAAGTGTTGAGTCTTTATTAAGATTTTTTTCGGTGATATTATCAATTACCGAAGCGATAGTGCCCTCATCTGATTTTGACATAACCTTACTTAAAATTTCAGCAGATTTTGTAGTTTCTTTTAAGACTATTGTTTCAAATATTTTTTCTTTTACAGCCACTACATCTTCTGATGCAGATGAGGTTATGAATGTATTTTCTTTGTCAGATAAATTATCTACAACATTCTCAATTAAATCGTCTTTGACTTCGATTATTTTAGTGATGGTTTCTCCAATATTTTTCTCATCTGATTGATCTAAAACATTAGACAAAAAATCAGTATTATCTGTTTTGCTGTTATCAACTATAAAATCAAGATTAGCTTTTTTTTCGTTTGTTATAGTTTGTTTTACAACTTCAATATCTGTCTCATTTATTATTCCATCATTATTAGCATCCTCAAGTTTACCATCTTGAAGTTTTTGATTTAATTGCTGTTCTAGTTCATCTTCATTAATTTTTGAAACTTCTACTAATGAATTATTAACCTCATTCAATTCCTCAGTTTCCTCGAGAGTTTGATTTCTTCTAGAAAATTCATTTTCTTGATTTAATTCTACTACCACATTAGGATTTTCTAAATTAGTTGTTTGTCCCTCTAAATTTAGAGATACTTCTCCAACATTACCAAAGCTATCTTCAGCTAATACGACTTTTGATTCTCCAGATTCATTTATATCTAAATTAATTCTAGTGCCTCTTACACCTAATTGAAGTTTAGAGAGATCAATTAACATTTCACCTTTATTACTTTTTGCAATTGAGCCTGACTCTATTATTACTTGTCCTTTTTCTAGTTTGGCATTAAATTTTTTAAGAATTTCAGATTTTTCAAACTCATATACGTTTAGATTTGTAAATTCTTTTAAGATAATTGTAGTATTATCAAGATATTGAATAGTTAATGTTGAGTCTTCTGAAACAAAAATTTCATCATTAATATATATGGAGTCGAATATACTAAGTTCTCTTTCCTCATCTTTGGTATTT
>CABYYA010000032.1 GCA_902523125.1 uncultured Pelagibacteraceae bacterium
GCTTTGAACATTGCGAAAAGGTAAGTCTTAAAATCATGCCATGTTAAATCTCTCCATGTTAATTTGTATTTTCCCATAAAAAGCCCTATTTTTGACACTTATAACTATAAAAGGCTAGTAAATTTACCAATTTTAACACTTTAAATCTATTTCATAATGGTTATGGTTTTCGCCAGTTATAACTAAAAAGAGAGAGGTATAAATGTCAAAACAAGAACAACACTGGGAAAAATCCAAAGGTTTGCTAATGATGACTTTAGCAATTTGGTTTGTTTTCTCAATTGGCATCTTCCTATTCGGGGCTGAAATGAACGATGTTACGGGACCATTTGGTTATCCGTTGACTTATTGGTTCACTTGTCAAGGTTCTCTTGGAATTTTCGTAATACTAATTTTCTGGTTTGCGAATAGACAAGAAAAAATTGATGAAGAGTTCGGCTTTAGTGAGAGAGGAGATGACTAATGCTAAAAGGTAATTTTATAGACAATTTACCTAAGGTTTATGGAATCTATACAGGTGGTTTTTTAGCTTTCATAATCATTATGTCAATTGGTGAGCAGATGGGTATGTCAGCTAAAGCAATCGGAATTTGTTTCGTTGCCTTTACTGTAGCCATCTATGCAATAATTGGTTATCTATCACGTACAGCGCAAGCAGATGCGTATTACGTAGCTGGAAGACAGGTACCAACTGTATTCAACGGAATGGCGACAGCGGCAGACTGGATGTCTGGTGCTTCATTCGTTGCAATGGCTGGTGGTATTTACTTTAAAGGTTACGGATATATGGCGCTACTTGTAGGTTGGACTGGTGGATATGTTTTAGTTGCATCACTATTAGCACCTTACTTGAGAAAATTTGGTTGTTACACAGTTCCAGATTTTATCGGTACAAGATACGGTGGTAATTTAAGTAGATTCATGGCAGTGGTAGTCTTAACTGTTGCTTCATTTACTTATGTGACTGCACAAATTAACGCCACAGGTACTATTGCATCTGTTGCACTTGATATTCCATTCCAATACGCTGTATACGTTGGACTTATAAGTATCTTACTTTGTTCAATGCTTGGAGGTATGAGAGGGGTAACTTGGACACAGGTCGCTCAATATATCGTACTAATCATAGCTTACTTATTGCCAGTATTCTGGATCAGTAACAAAATGGGTGCGGGTTTCTTCCCTCACTTCATGTTAGCTGATGAAGTTTCTAGAATAGCTGAATTAGAGGCTCAGTTTGGTTTTGTTAAAAACTCTGCTGAAAATCTAAAAGAAGTACCAAAAGGTTTGGCTGGAATAACTAAAGCTCACTCAGCAGTAAACGCAACACCTTGGGCATTTATTTCATTAGCGTTAGCGATGATGATGGGAACAGCTTCATTGCCTCACGTCATGATGAGATATTTTACTACTCCAAGTGTAAAAGCAGCTAGAAAATCAGTAGGTTGGTCATTATTCTTTATCTTCCTACTTTACTCTTCTGCTCCAATGTTAGCGACACTATCTAAGTTGTCATTGATTGATCCTTCACTACCAACAGGTATTATCGGTAAATCAATAACTGAAGTTCAAGCGATAGATTGGTATCAAAACTGGAACCAAGCAAACTTAATGTTTGTAAGCGACTTTAACGGAAATGGAACTCTAGAATTAAACGAGTTTTTCATGGGTGGTAAAGCCGTTGTGTTAGCAACTCCAGAAATAGCTGGATTACCATATGTAATCTCAGGTCTAGTTGCTGCTGGAGGTATGGCTGCTGCCATGTCAACAGCTGATGGTTTGATTTTAGCAATTGCAAACGCAATCTCACACGATGTTTACTATAAAATCATCGATCCAAAAGCTGAGACTGCGAAAAGACTAGTTGTTGCAAGGGTATTGCTTGTAGTAATTGGTTTTGCAGGAGCAACAATCGCAGCTCTTGAAATCCAAGGTATCTTAGGTTCGGTAATCTGGGCTTTTGACTTTGCGATGTCAGGATTATTCTTCCCACTAGTACTTGGTGTATGGTGGAAGAGAGCTAATAAAGAAGGTGCTATAGCTGGTATGTTCTTAGGATTAGTTTCTGGTGCTGCTTACCTAGTTTGGGTAAGAACAGGCGGAAGCGGATTCTTAGGTATTACTCAGTTAACGTTTGGTATCTTTGGTTCAGCTGTCAGCTTAGTGTCAATGGTTGTAGTCAGTTTAATGACTTCAGCGCCTAACGCAGCCACACAGAGAATGGTTGACGAAGTTAGAGTACCATCTGGTAGATCTATCATCGGCAAACAATAAAAATAATCTTTTTAAGGGGCGATTAATTTCGCCCCTTTTAATTTTACTCTTTTTTCAATATAAATTTTAAATGTCGGCTAACTTTCATCCTTTAGTATATATAATTGACTATATTCTAGGTGTAATCATGTGGACTTTGATTGGAAGAGTTGCAATGAATATTTTTCAAAGAGAAGACTCTCAATTTTTTTTCATGAGGGTTTTTGTTAAATTTACTAATCCTTTGATCAACTTATTTAAACCTATTACTCCATCTTTTATCATACAACCAATCATTCCTCTTTATGTAGCTTGGTTTTTTTTCATGATAAGATTTTACTTTATGCCTTGGGTTCTAGGATACTCGGTGATGGGTATGTTATCATTTCCATTAGAAAGTGAGATTTCAAGACAAATTTATCAATTTTTTAATTAGATTAGATTTTAAAATTTGGTACTAGTTAATTTAATAATCTATGAAAAAAATACAAATTTCCCCGTCAATATTATCTGCTGACTTTAGTCAATTAGGAAATGAGATTAAGAGACTAGAGAATGCAGGAGCAGATATGATACATGTCGACGTAATGGATGGTCATTTCGTTCCTAATTTAACTATTGGGCCTCCAGTCATTAAGACTCTTAGAAAACATTCAGAATTAACCTTTGATGTGCATTTGATGATTTCACCTGTACATAAATATATAAAAGATTTTGCGGATGCAGGAGCTGATATAATTACTATACACCCTGAAGCCACAGATAATTTAACAGATTCAATTAAATATATTAAAAGTTTTAAAAAAAAGGTTGGTATTTCTCTAAATCCAAATACAAAGGTCAACATAATTGAAGATGAATTAAAAAATGTGGATTTGATTTTAGTCATGAGTGTATATCCAGGTTTTGGAGGGCAGAAATTTATTCCCGATGTTATTAAAAAAATTGAATTATTAAAAAAACTTAAAGATGATAAAAATTATAAGTACGACATTGAAGTGGATGGTGGAATAAATTTTTCAAATTCAAAAGACGTAATAAAAGCAGGTGCAAATATTCTTGTGTCAGGAACTACAATATTTAAAGAAAACAACGGAAACATTAAAAAAAATATAGAAACACTTAAAGAAGTGTAGAATGCTGTTAGATGGATTTTTTGAAACTTTAAATGAGTTTACAGAAATAATTAAAAAAAAATTCAGAGATATTTATCAAAAATTAAGTTTATACGAAAAAAAGATTTCTAAAACTTTTGATAATGAATTTATATATAAACCAAGTCCTCACTTACTCTCATCAATAATCAAATATCAAAATAAGAAATATAAGATTGAAGATTTTGAACTAGAGACAGTTTGGAATAACCAAATTAAACCTAAAGATTTTGAAAAATTAAATAATTTCTTTTGGTTGTTCAGTCTTGACTTAAAATCCTCAAAAAATTCTGTAAAAAAAGTTATAACTAATTGGATAACCAATAACGGCCAGTTTAAAAAAGAAAGTTGGGAATTTGATATGACTGCTAAACGTATCATTTCCTGGCTATCTAATCACCCACTCACCTATGACGACAACGATAGAAAATATAAATCAATGTTTGATCACATGATTCAAAAACAAACAAATCATTTGTTAAACGAGATGAAAAACTCTAAAGATTTAGAAAACAAAATAATTGGTTGCTCAGCAATTATTTTGACAGGTTTATGTTACAAAATTGAAAAAAACTATTTAGATATTGGTTTAAGTTTTCTAAAAAAAATTACTAGTTTCTCAATAGATAACCGAGGTTTTACAAACTCACGGAATATAAAACAATTAATATTTTTTTTAAAATATTTTATAATTATTAGAGAATGGTTTAAAGAGTCTCAGGTTGAGGTTCCAGAGCACATAGAAGAAAATATTTATTATTTTGGACAAAGTTATGCTTTTGTAAGACAAGATATAAACGTAGATCTCTTATTTAACGGAAATAATAAGTCTAGTACTCAAGATTTCGATCATTACTTAAGAAGACTTGGTTATAAATTTAAAAATGAAAACAGAGATTGTGGTGGGTACATAATTTTAAAGAATAAAA
>CABYYA010000033.1 GCA_902523125.1 uncultured Pelagibacteraceae bacterium
AGACTTAATAACAAAATTACGAGTAGTAAAATCTAAAGAGGAAATTGTTTATGTTAAAAAAGCTGCGAAGCTTGCGGATAAAGCTTTAGACGAAGTATGGAAATATGCAAAAACTGGTGTTAGTGAGTCTAAAATATTAGCAGAAATGAACAGAGTTATATTTGAAGGTGGTGGAGATTATCCTGCAAATGAATTTATAATTGGTTCTGGCAAAAATGCATTGCTTTGTCGTTATCAAGCAGAAAAACAAATTTTAGACAAGCAAGATCAATTAACTGTTGAATGGGCTGGTACTTATAGACATTACCATTCTGCAATGTTTAGAACAATTCCTATTGGTAAAGCAGATCCTAATCACTACAAAATGCATGAGGCCTGTGTTGAAGCTCTTAAAAATTGCAAAAGTAAATTAAAACCTGGGAATAAAGTTGGAGAAGTTTTTGATATTCATGCGAAAACGTTTGATGACCTTGGTTTTAAAAAAGCTCGAATGAACGCTTGTGGTTACTCATTAGGAAATACTTTTTCTCCGAACTGGATGGATTGGCCGATGATATATACAAATAATCCTTATATTATTCAGCCTGGGAATATTTTTTTTATGCATATGATATTAATGGACTCTGAAAACCAATTAGCCATGAACCTAGGTGAAACTTATTTAGTTACAGAAGATGGTAATGAAAGACTCGGTAAACAAAAGTTAGATTTAGTAGTACTTTAATTAAAACTATATTTTTTCTCTAAAAATTTAATTAAGTTGTGAATAATAAAAGTCATAAATAGATAAATTCCACCAGCAACTATAAATACTTCAATTGGTTTAAAAGTTGTTGAAATAATATACTTTGCAACACCTGTAAGGTCCATTATGGTCACTGTGCTCGCTAAAGAAGTTCCTTTCATCATCAGGATAATTTCATTTCCATAAGCTGGTAAAGATTGTCTGATAGCAATAGGTATCTGAATTTTATAAAAAATTACTTTATTTGAGATACCCAAACTTTTACCTGCCTCTATTATTCCAGGTTTAATTGTTTGAAATGCTGATCTTAATATCTCTGAAGTGTAAGCACCCGTGTTTAAAGCAAAAGCAATAATTGCACACCAATATGGTTCTTTTAAAATTACCCATAAGACTGTCAATCTTAAATATTCAATTTGACCCAATCCAAAATAAATAATGAATATTTGTACTAAAAGAGGTGTGCCCCTAAAAATATATGAATATCCATAAGCAAATCTGTTGATAAAAATATTTTTATTTAATCTTAGAATTGCAAAAAATAATCCAATAAATAATCCTATAATTAGAGAAACTGAGAGAAGTTTTAAAGTTATCACTGCTGCACTTAATAATTTAGGGAAACTATTAATCATTAATTCAATATCCATTAATACCCCCTACTATATTTAACTTCTAATCTATTGATTAATTTCATACTCACAAAAGTAAGTAATAAATACAAAACTGCAGCAAATGAATAAAAGAATAATGGATCTCTTGTTGATCCTGCAGCAATATAGGATTGTCTCATGATTTCAACTAATCCTGTAACTGAAATTAACGAAGTATCTTTTAGAGTTATTTGCCAAACATTACTTAGATTTGGAATAGCTAATCTTAATGTTTGAGGTAAAATAATTTTAAAAAATTTTTCAAATTTATTAAGACCTAATACATTGGCAGCTTCAAACTGGCCTTTATCGATTGATTGAATTGCTCCCCTAAAAACTTCTGTCGAATAAGCGCCAGAGATTATTCCAATTGCAAATGCACCAGTGATAAATGCATTTATTTCAATATATTCATTATAACCAAATATTGATGCAACAAACATGACTGCACCAGTTCCACCAAAAAAGAAAAGGTAAATTACTAATAATTCCGGAACACCTCTTATTATAGTTGTGTAAGAGTTGGCGATAAAATTTAAAAACTTATTTTTAGATAATTTTAATGGAGTAAAGATTAATGCAAAAAGAAAACCTATAAACATTGCTGTTATTGAAACAGCTATGGTCATTAGGGTTGCATAAAATAATTCATCACCCCAACCAGTATCTCCGAATGCTAGAAGTTCCATACAGATCGGCGACTATACATGATAGTCGCCAAATCTAAAATTTAATTACATAGAAGCGTCAAAACCAAACCACTTAGTAGCAATTCTACTAATGTCTCCGTTTTTTCTCGCTTTATTGATAGCGGCATTAAACTTTTTCAAAAGTTCAGTATCATCTTTTCTAATACCTACTCCAACACCGTTTCCAAATGCACCACCTGAGAAAGTTGGTCCAGTTAAAACAACTGGCTTACCAGATTTTTCTGCATAATCACTGAATGCTACAGCAGCAGCTAATGCAGCATCACATCTTCCTGACGCCAAATCTAGATTAACTTCGTCTTGTGTCTTATAAGTTCTAACATTTACCTTTCCTACATCACCAGAGTCTAAAAAGTTTTGATGAATTGTAGCAGTTTGTACACAGACAGTTTTTCCTGCTAGTGCACCAGTAAGCGTTTTGAGATCTTTTTTAGCTGCAGCATTTGGTTTTGTAAGATTTATCCCAGCGGATGTATCTAAACCTTCTAGGCTAGATCCTTTCATGACTGCTAAAGATGCAACTTCATCTGCATATCCTTGAGAAAAGCTAATAGCTTTTTGTCTTTCTGCAGTAATTGACATACCTGCCATTATTGCATCAAACTTTCTCATGATTAGAGCTGGAATCATTCCATCCCAATCTTGCTCAACTATTACACATTGTTGTCCAATGTATCTACATAGCGTGTAAGCTAATTCAACTTCGAATCCTATTAACTTGCCTGCCTCATTTTTTGAGTTCCAAGGAGGATAGGCACCCTCTGTTCCAATTCTTATTTTATCAGCATTAACATTTCCCATTACTAATAGAGAAAGTAAAACTGAAAAAATAGTTTTTTTGAATATATTCATTGTTATCTCCTTTAATAAAAGAAATATTATTTCACAAATTATGGGTATTAAAAAGAAAAAATTAATGGTTTATCGATGAAGAAAAATTCCAAGAACAATCAAAACTAGGTATGTAAACTCTGGATAAATTAGTGTTTCCAAAATGATGATTAAATACATTTAACCAATTTTCAACTTGAAGAGGTTTTTTATCCTGACTTCCTACCTGGGCAGTAATAACTCCTTTAGGTTTAAGTATTCTTACTAAGGAGTCCATATTTTTAGCAGCAAGATCTATACAAAACTGATCATCATTTAGATCGACAAAAATATGATCATATGTATCTTCGTTCACTGTCTTAATGCTCTCAAAAGCATCACCCCATACACATTTTACAGAATTTTTTTCTGTAGCTTTTTTTCCAATATCACCAAGATGTTTACTGCAAACTTCAACAACTTCAGGATCTAGTTCATACCAATCTATAAAGTTAAACTTTTTTGAAATACATTCTCTTGCAACACCACCATCACCACCACCGATTATTGCTGCTCTTTCATTTTTTTTATTTAATTTCAACCCTGCTCCTACAAAGGTTGAGCTGTATAAATGTTCATCCGAAGCAGCAACTTGTATTTCACCATCAATAAATAAAGATTTTCCAAATTGCTCTAATTCTAAAATCTCAATA
>CABYYA010000034.1 GCA_902523125.1 uncultured Pelagibacteraceae bacterium
AAACTTTTTTCATTTCTTCGAATGAAAGAATCTTAGGTTGTCCTAATTTTAAAGCAATAGTGTATTGATGACAAATATTTTCTATCTCTTGTGCAAGTTCAAATGCATCCTCTAAATTTTTTCCAAAAGCAACCTGGCCGTGATTAGACATTAAACATGCAGATCTATTTTCTAAAGCCTTGATAACATTATTCGATAACTCTTCAGTTCCAAAAGTAGCGTATTCAGCGCATTTAATGTCATCTCCTCCTGCAAGAGCAATCATGTAATGAAAAGGTGGAATGGGTTTTCCATGTGAAGATACAGCTGTTGCGTGTGGAGAATGAGCGTGGACAATAGCCTGTGCTTCTTTTTTATTTATATAAATATCTCTATGAAATCTCCATTCAGATGACGGTTTGTTGGTTAAGTCTTTTTTTTCCTCTTCATTTAAACCCATAAAAACAATATCTTCAGGTTTTAGTGTTTCATATTTTTTTCCTGATGGAGTAATTAAGTATCCCTCTATATCATCCTCCGTTCCTCTCAATGATATATTGCCTGACCTAAGAGGTGAAAGATTTGTTGAATTTAATTTTAAGGAATATTCAATTATCTGATTTCTTTGATCTAAATTCTTCATTTAAATAAATCTTTAAGCCCTTTTTCTGATGCTTCACATACGCCTTTCTCAGTAATTAATCCCGTAACGTATTTTGCAGGTGTTACATCAAAAGCTAAATTCATAGCTTTGCTTGTTTTTGGATAAATTTGTATTTTTTTTATATCTCCTTTTTCATCTAAACCTTCCATATGAGATAATTCATCTGAATTTCTCTCTTCAATTGGAATATCTTTATGATCTTTTATATTCCAATCAATTGTTGAGCTTGGTAATGCAACATAAAAAGGAATCTTGTTATCATGAGCTGCTAGTGCTTTAAGATAGGTTCCAACCTTATTACAAACATCTCCATTAGCTAAAGTTCTATCTGTTCCAACAATACACATATCAACCTCACCTCTTTGCATTAAAATTCCACCTGTGTTGTCTGCAATGATTGTGTTTTTAACTCCTTCTTCATTTAATTCATATGAAGTTAAATTTGCTCCTTGATTTCTTGGCCTAGTTTCATCCGCCCAAACATGAACAGGAATTCCTTTTTTGTGCGCATGATAAATTGGAGAAGTTGCTGTGCCCCAATTTATTGTTGCTAGCCAACCTGCATTACAATGAGTTAATATATTAACTGTATCCTTTTTTTTGTTATAGATTTCCTCAATAATTTTTAGTCCATTTAATCCTATATTTTCACAAAATTTTACATCCTCTTCACATATATTTTTTGCTTCACTCAAGGCTATATCTAAGATCTTGTTGCTATTAACACCTGATAATTTACTCATCATTCTATCAACAGCCCACTTTAAATTTATTGCTGTTGGCCTTGAATTAATTAAATCTTCAGCAGATTTCTTTAAAAATGTTTGGTCATTATTTTCAATTATAGCTAAAACCATTCCATAAGCAGCTGTTGCTCCTATCAAAGGTGCACCTCTTACCTCCATTACTTTAATCGCGTTTATTACATCCTTAACTGTTTTAAGTTCTTTTATTATAAATTGATGTGGAAGTTTTGTTTGATCAATAATTTTTACAACATCATTTTCAAACCATATAGTTTGATATTCTTTTCCTTCTATTCTCATTTATTTAAAACTCTACCAGCAACATTATTTAATTTCTCTATAGTTTTTTTTGTCCTTTTTTCTGGAGCAGTAATTATTGCTACATCTAAACAATTATTAGTTGGATCGTTAGGATCAATATGATTCTCAAAGTTTTCTATTAAATTTTTAATCATATTTTTTGCTTTTGCCGCATTACCTAATAAAACTTTTACAACTTGTTGAACATCGACATTTTCATGATCTGGATGCCAACAATCATAATCAGTTACCATAGATACGGATGCATATCTTATCTCTGCTTCTCTTGCTAATTTTGCCTCTGGCATATTAGTCATACCAATTACATCGGCTTTCCAAGATCTATATAGATTTGACTCTGCTAGGGTTGAGAATTGTGGTCCTTCCATAACAACATAAGTTCCATTTCTTTGGTACTCTATTTTTTCTTTTTTAATTGCCTCTTCACATGCATTCATCAAACCATTAGAGGTTGGATGCGCCATAGAAACGTGAGCAACTATTTCATCATCAAAAAATGTTTTTTCTCTGGCAAATGTTCTGTCAATAAACTGGTCAATTATTACAAATTTTTCCGGCGGCAAATCCTCTTTTAAAGAACCAACAGCTGAAACTGATACAATATCTGTGACACCTAATTGTTTTAGAGCATCAATATTTGCCCTGAAATTTATTTTAGAAGGAGAAACAAAATGACCTCTACCATGTCTAGGTAAGAAATAGATTTCCTTGTCTCTATAACTTGTTTTTAAAATTGAGTCAGATGGTTCACCCCAAGGTGTTTTTAAATCAATTAGTTCTCTATTTGTAAATTCTTCAACATCATACAGACCACTACCACCAATTATCGCTAATTTATTTAACATGATATTATTTATTTAGTTTAATATATTATAGTAACAATATTAAATCATGAAAACAAATCCCTATAAATTTGAGAGTGTATTTATAACTTTAATAATTTCATTTGGATTATTGTTAAGGGGTTTTAACATAAATTTTAATGATTTTTGGTCAGATGAAATGGTTAGTTTTTATTTATCAAATCCAAATTTAGAATTTTTAGAAACAATAAAGTTGATCTTTGCCTCAAATTTAACAGTCACTTTTGAAATTATATTAAAATTTTTTCACAAAATTTTTGGATACAATTTTGAGTATTCGAGATATTTAACTCTGTTATTAAGCATTCTTTCAATTTTTTATTTTTACAGATTAATCAAAAATAACAATTCATATTACAGTGCAATTTTAGGGATTATATTGCTATCTATTAATATTTATCATATTCGATATAGCATCGAATTACGCTCTTATACACTTACTTTTTTATTAGCAATAATCTTAATTAATCTTATTTTTTATCAAGGGAAAATTAGGCAATTTAGAAATTTATCAAGTTACCTATTAATTTTTATAATTTCTCTTTTAATGCTTTTTAGTCATGCCTATTCAATTATTATTTTAACATCTATTAATCTCTACATTTTTTTACTTTGGTTAGTGAAGAAGAATTTCACAAGAAATAATATTTTATTATTTTTATCTACTTCAATTTCATGTCTTTTATTTGTTTTAGTCTATATAAATAACATATCACATACGCCCTCTTGGTTACCTGAATTAAAAAGTTCTTTTTTCACTAATTATTATTTTTCTTCCTTTTTTGGCTCGAGAATTTTAGGCTTATTGCATTTGTTAATTTTACTTTATTTAATTACGTCACAATTTGATAAAATTTTAAAAAAATTTGGTATAGAATTATTTCTTATTATTCTTTTAT
>CABYYA010000035.1 GCA_902523125.1 uncultured Pelagibacteraceae bacterium
TTCTTATTTTTAATCATTCCAACTACATTTAGTTTAGCTGATATAAAAAAAGTTGGTAAGTTCAAAGATTGGGAAACATTAGTAATCCAAGAAAGTTCTGGTAAAGTTTGTTTTGCTCAATCTACCCCTGTTTTACAAGCACCAAAAACAAATAAAAGAGATGCTAGATTATTTGTTACTTTCAGACCGAATGAAAAAATTTCTAATGAGATAAGTGCAACCGCTGGATATGAATTTAACAAGAATAATACTGTTTTAGCAACCTCAGGAAATAACAAATTTAAGTTTGATATTAAACAACAGGGTTTTGCTTGGATGACAAGTAATAAAAAAGAAAAAATAATGGTTAAAGTTATGAAAAAAGGATCAAGAATTATGGTTACTGGTTACAATGAAAAAGGTTCGCAAACTATAGATCATTATTCATTATTAGGATTCACAAAGGCCTATAATTCTGCAAAAAAAGCTTGCAGTTAATTAATGAAATCAAAAACAAGAATTGTCTTAGCTTATTCGGGCGGCTTAGATACATCTATAATTCTAAAATGGCTTCAAGAAAATTATAATGCAGAAGTCATTTGTTACACTGCTGATATAGGACAAGAAATTAATAGAAAAAAAATTGTCGATAATGCTAAAAAATTTGGTGTTAAAAAGATCATAATTAAAGATTTAAAAAATGTTTTTGTAAAAGATTATGTTTTTCCTATGATAAGAGGTAATGCGATTTATGAGGGAGTTTATTTATTAGGAACTTCCATAGCAAGACCATTAATCGCCAAAGACCAAATAAGAATAGCAAAAAAATTTAAAGCATACGCAGTATCCCATGGAGCGACTGGAAAAGGTAATGATCAGGTAAGATTTGAGTTAGGGTATCACTATTTTGGCCCAAAGATAAAAGTTGTTGCACCTTGGAGAATTTGGAAATTAAAATCTAGAAGCGATTTAATTAATTATGCAAAAAAACATGGGATACCTATTCCAAAAGATAAAAAAGGTGCACCACCTTTCTCTGTTGATGATAATTTATTTCATACATCAACCGAGGGTAAAATTTTAGAAAATCCAAAAAATTCAGCTCCAGAATTTATTTTTCAAAGAACAGTCTCACCTGAAAAAGCACCCAACAAACCAACTTATATTTCAATAAATTTTAAAAATGGAGATCCTGTTGGAATAAACGGAAAAAAATTAAGCCCTGAAAAAATTTTAACTAAATTAAATTTTGTAGCTGGAAAAAACGGGATTGGAAGAGTTGA
This sequence comes from uncultured Pelagibacteraceae bacterium, assembly GCA_902523125.1. GTDB lineage: Bacteria > Pseudomonadota > Alphaproteobacteria > Pelagibacterales > Pelagibacteraceae > Pelagibacter. The sequence goes on from CABYYA010000035.1 coordinate 1,263, forward strand.
TTTAGTCGAAAATAGATTTCTTGGTATTAAATCAAGAGGAGTTTATGAAACTCCCGGAGGAACACTTTTAATTCATGCCCACCGAGCTATCGAGTCAGTCACGTTAGGTAAAGATACAATGCACAAGAAAGATTCGATCATGCCAAGATATGCCGAATTAATTTACAATGGTTATTGGTATTCAAAAGAGAGATTTAAATTACAAAAAATTATTGATCAAAAGAGAAATAAGGTAAATGGGTCCGTAAAACTTAAACTATACAAAGGAAATATCACTATCCAATCTAGAAATACAAAAAGCAATGCATACTCAATGAAAAAAGTTTCTTTTGAAGAAAATAAAACATTCAATAAATCTAATGTTGAAAGATTTATTAACTATCACAAGAAAAAACTGTAATATTATTAAGTTTTAGGACAATTTATAGTTTGTTAAATTTATTTTTAGTTATATCTTAGAATCATGGAATCAATTAAAAATTGGATGAGAGACACTGCAAACATACTGTTTGATGATAGTAAAAATGATCTCCGTTCACTTCCAAAAACTGTCAGATTGCAAATTTTATTAGTTTTAAGCTTTATTTGGACAACAGTTTTTAGTTTATACGTATTTTCATACACAACTTTTGTATTTGGTTGGACAGGACTTTTTTTAGCTCATATTGGTTTGATCTTTGCCGTGTATATGACCTTTAAACATTTTCACAGGGCTGAAGAAAATTCATCTAGTGTATTTAAAACAAAAAATTTTGACCCCTTTAAAATAATGGTACTTGTTTTTGTAATCGTATTTATATTCGTATTTTCAAAGGGAATTGAAGTTTTAACAAGTCCAAACCCCTACTCTTATTCAATACCATATGATGGTTCATCTAAATCTGTGTTTGAAAAATGGTTGCCATTTAGTAAAGACAAATAATGGAAAAAATAGCTAAAAATTTGCAACTTATTTTAATGGTTATTATTTTAATAAGCACAGTAATTGCCGTAGGTATAGAGATGTATAAAATGTTTGAAAACAGGTCAGTTACTTTAGCTGATTTACTTTTAATGTTTCTTTACCTTGAAGTGCTTGCAATGGTGCGGGTTTTTTGGAACCAACAATCAATAAGCATTACATTGCCACTTTTAATAGCTATTACTGCTCTAGCGCGATTTATAATTCTTCAAGGAAAAGAAATGGATCCAACAGCATTAGTTTATGAAGCAATTGCTATAGTACTGATTGCGGGTGCAATTGTTATTCTTAGATTAAGACATAGCGATAAACTTGGTCTTAAGAAAAAAAAATCAAAATAAATAAAAATGAAGTTTGATACCTCTAGGGCTGCGGCCTTAAATAAATTAAACAATTTTGTTGAAGAAAATCTTGCTGAATATTCTAAATTAAGGAATTTTGATTTTGGACCAGAAAAGAGAACCAATGTATCCTGTTTATCTCCTTACATTACCCACGGAGTAATAAACGAAAGAGAAATAATCGAAAAATCACTAAGAAAATTTTCTTTTTCCAAAAATGAAAAATTTATTCAAGAAGTTTTGTGGCGAACGTATTGGAAAGGTTGGTTAGAATTAAGACCAAATGTTTGGACAGATTATTTAATTGAATTGAATAAAATTAGAGAAGATTTTAAGGATAGTGAAAATTATAAAAACGCCATTGAAGGAAAAACAAATATCGAGTGTTTTAATTACTGGGTAAATGAACTCAAAGAAAACAACTATTTACATAATCATACAAGAATGTGGTTTGCTAGTATTTGGATTTTTACTTTAGAATTACCTTGGCAATTAGGAGCAGAATTTTTTATGCAACACCTTTATGATGGGGATACTGCATCTAATACTCTTGGTTGGAGATGGGTAGCTGGTGTTCAAACGCAAGGAAAACATTATCTAGCCAGTGAATGGAACATTAAGAAATTCACAAATAACAGATTTAATAATATTAAGTTAAATGAAAACGCTACCCCAAAGGTTTCAGAAAAAACTTACTCAATTGTCAAACAAGATTTTAGTAATAAAAATATAGAAGATAGAAACCTTTTAATTTTTGAAAACAATTTATCATTTGAGACCTCAGACTTT
>CABYYA010000036.1 GCA_902523125.1 uncultured Pelagibacteraceae bacterium
TCCTGAATTTTCAGCTATAGAAACGAGATATGGAAGCGGATATAGATGGAATGTTAGTTAATGCTCAGCAATTTTCTTAAGAACTTATCAATTTTAAAAAAATTTTTATTCATAAATTCTATTTTTTTTACAATAATAGGTCTGTTCACATTCGTTTATTTGAAAAATGTCCAACCAAATTTAATTAAAAAAAAATCCTCAAATCATATTGAGGTAATCAATAATACAATTGATAATCTAACAAGATTAAATGTAAAATTTGTTGAAAAAGATATTAGAAAATTTTTATTTTCAACAAGATTCCTTTTCCAGAACTTAGATAGAGTAATATTTTTTGATAATAAACTTAATTTAATAGGAGACACTGATACATTAGATTTAGATCCAAGATCGTTTTCACAAAGGCTGGATACTATTGAGCTAGAGGTGTTGGACTCAACAACAACAAAAAAAATCACTGAAGAAAAAAATATAGATATTGGAAATGAAAATAAAATTTCTTTAAATGATGTTCTTTTAAATTACGCAACGTCTAAAAATTTTGGTATCCCTTTTACATTTACTGAGGAAGAATTTAATAAATTTAAATTGACTACCATTAAGAACGTTATGAAAGATGGGGAAAACATAGGATATTTAGCAATAACAGAAAATGCTAATGACATTAAAGCTGCCATAGATGAAAGAAAAACTTTTGTAATTAGGACCGCAATTGCAGTAGGGATAGTAATATTGATTTTTTCATTTGTTTTAAATAGATATTTTTTAAAACCAATTAAAAATTTAGTCAGTTATACTAAAATCATAAAGAATAAAGACACAAAAAAAACAAATATAGATACATTAAAATTAAGAAACGATGAACTTGGTTTACTCTCTAATTCTTTGGATGATATGACTTTAGAACTTCAAAAAAGAATTTCACACGCAGAAAATTTCTCGACTGATCTTGTACACGAAATTCGTAATCCATTGGCATCATTAAAAAGTGCTTCTGAAATTTTACATGATGCACAAGACTCTGAACAAAGACTTAAATTGATAAATATTTTAAGTCATGATGTACAAAGAATCGAAAGACTGATTACTGATTACTCACAAATGTTAAAAGACGAAGTTGCACTGAGTAAAGAAAAAATAAAAAAATTAGATATTGAGCCAATAATTAAGTCAGTAGTAGATGATTTTAATAGTGTTTATAAGTTAAAAAGAGGAATTAATATTTCTTATAATAATGATGGCAAAAATGTATATTTGATTTATGGAATTGAAAATAGAATTGAACAAATTATTGCAAACCTTCTAGATAATGCAATTTCTTTTAGTGATGATAATAAAGACGTAGTTGTGCAAGTTTCTAAATCAGAGGATAATAAAGTATGCATAAAAATATTAGATGAGGGACAAGGCTTTAAAGAAAAAGATACGAATAAAATATTTAAAAGATTTTACAGTAACAGACCAGATAAATTTGGACAGCATTCTGGGTTAGGGTTAAATATAGTCAAAAATTTAGTTGATTTACATAATGCCACAATCACAGCATCCAATAGACATGATAAAAAAGGTGCGAGCATGGAAATAGAATTTCCAAAAGTTTAAAGTGTTCTATTGATTAATTAATTTTTAATTGTTAGAAGAGCCACGATGGAAGATTATAAAGTAAAACATTTATCCCAGGCAGAATTCGGGCGAAAAGAAATTTCAATAGCTGAAAGTGAAATGCCAGGACTTATGGCTTTAAGGGAGGAGTATGCTGGAAAATCTCCTTTAAAGGGTGCAAAAATTATAGGCTGTTTGCATATGACAATACAAACAGCAGTTCTAATTGAAACTTTGGTGGATTTAGGCGCAGAAGTAAGATGGTCATCTTGTAATATTTTTTCTACTCAAGACCATGCAGCAGCAGCAATTGCAAAAGCAGGTATTCCTGTTTACGCGTGGAAGGGAGAAACAGAGGAGGAATATGTTTGGTGCATAAAACAAACCATTGAAGGTAAGAAAAGCTGGAAACCGAATATGCTTTTAGATGATGGTGGTGATTTAACTGCAATGATGCACAACGAATATAAAGATTTATTAAAGGACGTGAAAGGAGTTTCGGAAGAGACAACCACGGGGATAAAGGCTTTGAATAAGATGGAAAAAGAAAATTCTTTGTTAGTTCCAGCAATCAACGTGAACGACTCTGTTACCAAATCTAAATTTGATAATTTATATGGCTGTAGAGAAAGCTTAGTTGACGGAATAAGAAGAGCGACCGATGTAATGATGTCAGGAAAAATTGCGATTGTTGCTGGTTTTGGTGATGTTGGAAAAGGAAGCGCTGCATCGTTAAGGCAAAGTGGTGCTCGTGTATTGGTTACGGAGGCAGACCCAATATGCGCATTGCAAGCTGCAATGGAAGGTTATGAAGTTGTTTTAATGGATGAAGCAATAAGTAAAGCAGATATTGTTGTAACTGCCACAGGTAATAAAGATATTGTTACAGCTGACCATATGAGAGATATGAAGGATAGAGCAATTTTATGTAATATTGGACATTTCGATAATGAAATCCAAGTTGAGGCTTTAAAAAATTATAAATGGACTGAGGTGAAACCCCAAGTGCATGAAATTGAATTACCCAGCAAAAAAAGAATAATTTTATTGGCAGAGGGAAGGTTGGTAAATTTGGGTTGCGCTACAGGGCATCCAAGTTTTGTAATGAGTGCTTCTTTTACAAATCAAGTTATTGCTCAAATAGAGTTGTGGAATAATCATAAAAATTATAAAAACAAAGTTTATGTTTTACCAAAGCATTTGGATGAAAAAGTAGCTACACTCCATCTTAAAAAAGTTGGCGCTAAATTAACTAAACTTTCAAAAGATCAAGCGGATTATATCAGTGTAGGAGTAGAGGGACCTTTCAAACCTAATGCCTATCGCTACTAAAAATGATTTAATCAATCTATCTTCAGAAAAAAAAACAGAGGAATTGGCTAATAAGATTTCAAGGAAATTGAAATTAGGACATGTAGTTTTTTTTGTAGGTGAAATGGGTGTAGGCAAAACTACTTTTATTAGATATCTAATCAACAATTTTCAAAAACAAAATAAACTTAAAATAACTGAAGTCACAAGTCCTACATTTAATTTACTAAACGAGTACAAAATTAAACAAAT
>CABYYA010000037.1 GCA_902523125.1 uncultured Pelagibacteraceae bacterium
GATAAAAAGAAAAAATTTAATTTTTGGAAACTTTTAGATTAATGAATAATCGAAGATCTTTTATTATCGGTATTAAATCAACAAAACTTAAACTCAGAGAAAAGAATTTTCTTAGAAAATATAAGCCATGGGGAGTAATTTTATTTACGAGAAACATAAAAGATATTAAACAAGCGAAGAGATTAACCACATCTATTCGCAAAATCTTTAACGATAATAAATATCCAATCTTAATTGATCAAGAGGGTGGCAGAGTTAACCGACTTAGAAACATTATATCTTTTGAAAATTTGACATCTGAATTTTTTGGTAAAAAATTTATAAAAAAACCTAAAGAATTTAATTTTTTCTATAAACTATTTATTGATAAAACTTCATATTTACTAAAATTGATAGGAGTTAATATTAATACTTGTCCTGTTTTAGACCTTAGAAAAAAAGGTTCATCATCAATTATTGGAGACAGATCTTTCTCTAGTAATCCCAAAATAGTCTCTAAAATTGGCGATTATTGTATCAACTATCACCATAATAATGGCGTAGGAACTGTTATTAAACATATACCAGGACATGGTTTAGCAAAAGTTGATAGCCACCATTTTACACCCGTAATTAATAAAAATTTAGACTACTTATTAAAAAGTGATTTTTTTCCTTTCAAAAGAAAAAATTCTTTTTTTGCAATGACAGCTCACATCATATTCAAAAAGATTGATTTAAAAAATACAGTAACGCATTCTAAAAAAATGATAAAATTGATAAGAAATAAAATAGGTTTTAAGAATATTTTGATTTCTGACGATATATCTATGAAAAGTTTAAAAGGTAAAATAAAAGAAAATACAATCAATGCGTTTAATGCTGGTTGTGATCTTGTTTTACATTGTAATGCCAAAGAAAATGAGATGGAAATTGTTGCTCACAATTCACCTTTCATAAGCAAATTTGTATTAAAAAAAACATCACAATTTTATAAGATAATAAGCTAGTATTCACTTATGACAGAAAATGATTCCTCACTCTTTAGTGTTGACATTGAAAATTATAACGGTCCATTAGACATATTGTTAGATCTTGCAAAATCTCAAAAGGTGAATTTAGAAAATATTTCTATTACAAAACTAGCAGATCAATTTCATGATTTTATAACAAACCAAAAAAATCTAAATCTAGAGTCCGCCTCTGAGTATTTACTTATGGCCACATGGCTTGCTTATTTGAAGTCTAAACTTCTTTTACCAGGAACACCTGAGGAGGAGTTTAAAGTCCAAGAAGTGGCAGAAAAATTAAAACTCCAACTTAAAAAATTAGAATTAATAAGATTATTATCTGAACAAATGTTAAAACGTAAAAGATTAGGTCGTGAAATCAGAACAAGAGGTGTAAAAGCAGGCATTAGACCCATCTATAACAGTGAAATTAAAGTAAATTTATTTGAATTATTAAAAACATATTCAACTATTATTATGACTAAAGATTTTCAAAGAATAAATATTCCCAAACTCCCTGTTTTTACAACTGAAGAGGGGATTAAGACAATTAGAGATTTTTTTGGAAAATTAACAGATTGGAAAAAATTAGAGGACTTGATACCTAAAAATTTTAAGAGTGTTACAAAATATAAAAAAACTGGTACTGCAGGTATATTTGCAGGATCACTTGAACTTGTTAAAGAAGGTAATTTAAAAATTAAACAAGAAAATCTATTTGATGATATTTTTATAAAGGAAAAGTAATGAATAAAAAAAATACTAAAAAAGATAATGTTATTGATTTTCCTACAAAATTATCCTCAATTGAAAAAGAAATTGAAGCAATAGTTTTTGCTGCTGCTGAGCCACTTGATATTGAAACTATAGAAAACAAGATTTCAAAAAAAACCAATGTTGAAAAAATTTTATTAAAATTACAAAATGAATACTCTAATCGAGGTATTAATTTAGTGTGTATCAAAAATAAATGGTCATTTAGAACATCTCCAAATCTTTCTGAAATTATGAAACAAGAAAAAACAGTTGAAAAAAAATTATCAAGAGCTGCAATTGAAACACTTGCAATCATTGTTTATCATCAACCAGTGACGCGTGCTGAAATTGAGGAAATTAGAGGTGTTGCTTTTGGTACAAACACTCTTGAAATTTTGATGGAGTTAAACTGGGTAAAACCAGGTGGTAGAAAAGATGTTCCTGGAAAACCAATTCAATATGTCACGACTGATGATTTTTTAAGTCATTTTAATCTTCAAAAGTTATCTGATTTACCAACCGTTGATGAATTGGGTGCCGCTGGTCTTATCGATAGTACAAATATTGATAATGCAATTTTTGGAACTGGTAAATTTTATAAAGAGAAACAAGATGGCAAAAAAGAGGATATTTATTCGAATATTGATGAAATGCTAAGCAGCACTTTAGACTCTGAGGAGAAAAATAAGAATTCATAACTTAGGTTAAAAAAAGTCACTTTAAAATTGAGAGTAAAAGATATATAACTTTTCTATGAGCATAGGAATTTGGCAGATAGCAATTGTTGTTATACTTGTAGTGTTACTTTTTGGAAGAGGTAAGATCTCAAGTCTGATGGGAGATGTTGCTAAAGGAATTAAGAGCTTCAAAAAAGGTATGGCATCAGATGTTACTGATGACAACGAACCTAAAAATATTTCCGAAGATAATCAAGATAATAACAAAAAAGATTAAATCACATGCCTACTATTGGTTGGTTTGAGATTTTAATTATCGTAGCAATAGCTATTATTGTTCTTGGACCAAAAGATTTCCCAATTATGTTAAAAAAAGTTGGCTCATGGATTGGTACAATTAAGAATTATATCAATAATGTCCAAAATGAAGTTTCAAATATTGATATTGAAAGTGACAAAATAGAAAAAAAAGAAGAAAAGAAACATGAGTCAGAATGATAAAGAAGGTGGTTTTGTAAGCCATTTAGCTGAACTAAGAAAAAGACTTATACATAGTTTTATTTTTCTAATTGTTTTTTTTGTTGGATGTTATTTTTTTGCAGAACATTTATATGGTTTTTTAGTAGATCCTTTCGCTCAAGCCGTTAAAGATGATGGAACAGACAGACGATTAATCTTTACCGCTCTTCAAGAAACCTTTTTAACATATCT
>CABYYA010000038.1 GCA_902523125.1 uncultured Pelagibacteraceae bacterium
TTTCCAACAAATAACAAAAGCGAACAGAAAACGATTAAAAATATTGTTTTATTAAAGAAATAATTGGATTTCATTTTTTCGCCCATTGATAAGTAAATATATACGATAAGTAAATATATACTAAGTGACCGCTAACATTTTTTTTATTTCAGCAATCGCTTTTGCAGGATTTAAACCTTTAGGACATGCGCTAGTACAGTTCAGGATTGTATGACAACGATATAATTTAAGTTCATCAGCTACTTTTTTTAATCTGGTTTGTCTTTCCTCATCTCTACTGTCAACAATCCATCTATAGGCTTGAAGCAAAACTGCTGGTCCCAAATATTTATCTCCATTCCACCAGTAGCTTGGACAAGAGGTTGAGCAACAAGCACACATTATGCATTCATATGCACCATCAAGCTTAGCTCTATCCTCTTTTGACTGAATTAGCTCAGCTGTCTCAGATTTAGAGGTCGATTTTAACCAAGGTTCAATAGATTTATACTGTTTATATAATCCATCCAAATCTCCAATTAAGTCTTTTTTAACTTTTAAGTGTGGCAATGGATAAATATCAATATCTCCATCAATATTTTCATGGGGAGTTGTGCAAGCTAGGCCATTTATACCTCCCATGTTCATTGCACACGATCCACATACACCATGGGCGCATGACCTTCTATAAGCAAGAGTGGGATCTATTTCGTTTTTAATTTTGTTTAAAATATCCAATACTTTAGATGGACAGTTATCCATATCAACCTCATATGTGTCGATTCTCGGACTTTCTCCAGAAGATGGATCCCACCTATATACATTAACTTTTCTTAAATTTTTTGAGCCAGTTTTGTCTTTAAAATATTTACCTTTTTTCGTTTTGGAATTCTCAGGTAAACTGATTTGCACCATTAATATACTCTCTCCTGAGGTGGAAAATACTGTACTTCATTTGTCAACGTAGACTTATGAACATGTCTATAACTTATTTTTGATTTTTTTCCATCACACCAAGCTAATGTGTGTTGCATAAACTTCTCATCATCTCTTTTTGGATAATCTTCTCTTGCATGAGCTCCTCTGCTCTCTTTCCTATTATAAGCTGAGTCAACTGTCACAACAGCTTGTCTAATTAAATTATCAAATTCCAAAGTTTCTACTAGGTCAGTATTAAATATTAGTGATTTATCTTTAACCGATAAAGAGTTCAATCCATCGAATGTTTGTCTTATTTCATCGACACCCTCTTTAAGTGTTTTCTCTGTTCTAAAAACTGCACATTTTGATTGCATTGTTTTTTGCATGGACAGTCTTAATTCAGCAGTGCCAATATCTCCATTGGAGTTTCTAATCTTATCAAAACGATCTAAACATTTTTGAGTTTCTGAAATACTAATCTCCTCATGTGGTGCTCCAGGTTCAATTAGTTCAGCAGCTCTTTTTGCAGCTGCTCTTCCAAAAACAACAAGATCAATTAAAGAGTTAGATCCCAATCTATTTGCTCCATGAACCGAAACACAAGCTGCTTCTCCTATAGCCATAAGTCCTGGAACGGTTTTTTCAGAACCATTTACAGTCAAAACTTCTGCTTTATAATTAGTTGGAATACCACCCATGTTATAATGAACTGTGGGTACGACTGGGATTGGTTCTTTCGTAACGTCTACATTGGCAAATAATCTTGCTGCATCTGTTATACCTGGCAATCTACTTTCTATAATTTCTTTATCTAGATGACTTAAGTTTAAATGAACATGATCATGATCTTTTCCAACTCCTCTTCCTTCATTTATTTCAATTGACATTGACCTACTTACAACGTCTCGTGATGCTAAATCCTTAGCTTTAGGCGCATATCTTTCCATAAATCGTTCACCTTTAGAATTTGTAAGATAACCTCCTTCACCTCTCACACCCTCTGTTATTAAGGTTCCATGTCCATAAATTCCAGTTGGATGAAATTGTACAAACTCCATATCTTGTAACGGCAGTCCTGCTCTTAAAACCATTGCATTTCCATCACCAGTGCATGTATGAGCAGATGTTGCAGAATAATAAACTTTTCCGTAGCCACCTGTGGCTATAATAACAATATGAGATCTAAATCTATGGATAGTTCCATCATTTAAATTCCATGCTATCAATCCTTTGCATTCCCCATCTTTCATTAAAAGATCAAGAGCAAAATATTCAATAAAAAACTCTGTCTTGTGTTTTAAAGCTTGACCATATAGTGTATGTAAGATTGCGTGTCCTGTTCGATCAGCTGCAGCACATGTTCTTTGAACTATTCCATTCCCATAATTTTTAGTCATACCACCAAAAGGTCTTTGATAAATTTTTCCATCCTCAGTTCTACTAAAAGGGACACCATATTTTTCTAATTCAATAACTGCCTTAGGGGCCTCTTTACAAAGGTATTCAATGCTATCTTGGTCTCCTAACCAATCTGCTCCTTTTACTGTATCGTACATATGCCAACGCCAATCGTCTTCGCCCATGTTTCCAAGAGCAGCTGAAATTCCACCTTGTGCAGCAGAAGTATGACTTCTTGTTGGAAATACTTTTGAAATACATGCAGTTTTTAATCCTGCTTCACTTAAACCAACAGCGGCTCTTAAGCCAGAACCACCAGCACCTAAAACAACAACGTCATATTCATGATCAATTATTTTATATGAACTCATAATTTAGAAGTTAATATAATTGTAATTAAAGGAATTACTACTGCTGATGCGTATAAAAGCTTATTTGCGACACTTTTGATTTTATCATTTTTAATATAATCCTCAAAAACCTCACTTATACTTAAAGCTGAAAAAAAAT
>CABYYA010000039.1 GCA_902523125.1 uncultured Pelagibacteraceae bacterium
GCAGAAGAGACTTTATTGACAGATAACAAAATACAGACAATATCTAAAACTTTTAATGAAGCTAAAGGTTCAATGTTTTTAGGAAGAGGTTTTTCTTTTCCAATAGCATTAGAAGGTGCATTAAAATTAAAAGAACTATCTTATATCCATGCAGAAGGCTATCCCGCTGGTGAAATGAAACATGGACCGCTGGCTCTTATTGAGGAGGGAATGCCAGTTGTTGTACTAGCACCTAGAGATAATTATTATAAAAAAACTATTTCTAACATGCAAGAGGTTATTGCAAGAGGAGCAAAAGTTTTGTTGGTAACGAATAAAAGTAGTGACGAAGTGGTCTCAGAAAATATTTGGGAAAAAATAGAAGTTGAAAGTGCCAATGAGGACCTTTTACCATTTCTTTTAACAATTCCTTTACAAAAATTAGCTTATTATTCAGCACTTAAAAAAGGATTTGATATTGATAAGCCTCGTAATTTAGCCAAATCAGTAACCGTTGAATAATAAAAAACTCTGATACAACAATTCTGAGTTGAACATGAAAAATTGGAAAATTAATAGTTGGAGAAAGTATCCCGTTAAACACATACCTACGTACGGTGATGAAAAGGAACTTAATAGTGTTTTAAATAAATTAAAAACATTTCCACCACTTGTATTTGCAGGTGAGACCAGACATTTAAAAGATCAATTATCTAAAGTGGTTGATGGCAAAGCTTTTTTATTACAAGGCGGAGATTGTGCTGAAAGTTTTGCAGAATTTCATCCTGATAATATAAGAGATACTTTTAAAGTAATTCTTCAAATGGCTTTGGTGATGACATACTCGGCATCTTTACCTATTGTAAAACTTGGTAGGATTGCTGGACAGTTTTCTAAACCAAGAAGTGCTCCAACAGAAAAACAAGGAGATATAGAATTACCAAGTTATTTAGGGGATAACATTAATGCAATAGATTTTAATGAAAAAGCGAGAAGACCTGATCCAAAAAGAATGTACAAAGCATATTCTCAATCAGCTTCAACACTCAACCTCTTGCGAGCATTTTCAAAAGGTGGTTTTGCGGATTTAAACAAAGTTCATTTATGGAATTTAGATTATATTAAAAAAAGTCCTCAAGCGAAAAAATTTAAAGACCTAGAGGACAAAATTGCTGATGCATTAGCTTTCATGGAAGCTTGTGGAATAACCTCAGACTTTAATAATAGATTATACACTGTAAATTTCTGGACGTCACATGAGGCGCTGCATTTACCATTCGAAGAAAGCATGACCAGAGTAGATTCTACTACTGGTGAATACCATGATACATCTGCTCATTTTGTCTGGATTGGTGATAGAACAAGACAATTAGATGGTGGGCATGTTGAATTTTGTCGAGGAATAGAAAATCCGATTGGAATAAAGTGTGGTCCTACTTCTAAACCTGAGGAGATTGCAAAAATTTGTGAGGTGTTAAATCCAAAAAATGAAAAAGGCAAAATAACTTTAATCTCAAGATTCGGTCATCAAAATGTAGAAAAGTTTTTACCAAAGTTAATAAAACGAATCAAAAAAGAAGGTTTAAATGTTATTTGGTCATGTGATCCAATGCATGGGAATACAATTGTATCAACTACTGGTTTTAAAACGAGACCATTTAACAATGTGGTTAATGAGGTCAAAAATGTTTTTGGTGTTCATCAGTCTGAGGGATCTTACGCAGGTGGTTTACATGTTGAAATGACTGGCCAAGATGTGACAGAGTGTACGGGTGGAGCTAGAAAAATATCTGATGCTGATTTATCAAGCAGATATCACACTCATTGTGACCCAAGATTGAATTCAGACCAAGCTTTAGAATTAGCCTTTTTAATTTCTGATGAGATTAAAAAGAATAGCAGCTATTCTAAAAATGCTATTCAAGCGGCATCTTAAACTATTGCTATTTGATGTGAGATAATTAAATAGACATTTAATGAAACTTAAAGAAAAAACAAAATTTATATCAAATTGGATTAAATCTTATGTAGAAAGAATGCCCTCAAAAGCACAATCTTTGGTTATCGGTATTTCTGGCGGTATAGATTCATCTGTTTCAAGCACATTGAGTGCCATGACTGGTCTTAGAACAATTGTTCTTACAATGCCAATTAAACAGATAGAAAATCAACATGATCTTAGTTTAAAGCATCAACAATGGCTGGTAAAAAATTTTAGTAATGTTGAAGCTCACACTATCAGCTTAGATAAATTATTTGAGACTTTTTCTTTAACATTAAATAAATTTGATAACGAACATGGTTTTGCAAACTCTAGAGCAAGATTGAGAATGACAACGCTTTACCAAGTGGCAGCGGCAAACAAAGGCATTGTTGTAGGTACAGGTAATAAAGTAGAGGATTTTGGTGTTGGATTTTATACAAAATATGGAGATGGTGGAGTAGACATTTCACCGATAGCAGATTGTAATAAGACTGAAATCTGGGAATTAGGTAAAGAATTGGGAATATTAGAGGAAATTATAGATGCTCCCCCTACAGACGGTTTATGGGACGACGGAAGGACTGACGAAGGTCAACTTGGTTTTAGTTATAATGAATTAGAGGATGCAATGAGCAATCCCGACTCACCCCACAAAGCTAAATACGAAAAAATTCGAAAACAAAATTTGCATAAAATGGACCCTATTCCTGTATGCAAAATTCCTAGTTAATCAATTAGATTAACAAATCATTAAATAAGGTATATTTCTTAATCATCTGATATGGATATTTATT
>CABYYA010000040.1 GCA_902523125.1 uncultured Pelagibacteraceae bacterium
ACAAAGTTAATTTGGAAGTACCGTCTCCAGTTACAGGAAAATTAGTTGAAATTAACTCTCAAGATGGGTCAACTGTTAAAGTGGGAGAAATTTTAGGTTTAGTTACTGAAATTGAAGGTGAAGTTAAAAGATTAAATAAAATAGAGAAAATCCAGCCCTCAAATTTACAAAAAAAAGAAGAGATTGAAGAAAAAGACAACGTAATCAAGTTAGATCCAATTAAAGAACAAGCGGAATTAGATATATTTGAAGAAGAGAATAATAGTTACGAGTTAAAAGAGGAACCACTGGTTTTAACAAAGGAAATAAAAAACAGTCACATAGAGGAAAATTCTTCTGAAGAAAGTCAAACATTATCTCCAGCTGTAAGAAAAATGGTAGATGAAAACAATATTGATGTTAAGTCAGTAAAAGGATCTGGGAAAGATGGACGAATACTTAAGGGTGATTTAATAAGCTTGATGGGAGTTAATCCCCCACCTTCAGAGAGAAAAATTAAATATGGTCAAGAAGAGCGTATTAAAATGACTAGGTTAAGGCAAACTATAGCAAAAAGACTGAAACAAGCTCAGGAGAATGCAGCTTTACTTACTACTTTTAATGAAGTGGACATGACAAATATAATTAACATAAGAAAAGATAACCAGGAGGATTTCCAAAGCCGATATGGTATCAAGCTTGGTTTCATGTCATTTTTTGTTAAGGCTTGTATAGTGGCTTTAAAAAATTTTCCAGCTGTTAATGCTGAAATAGATGAAGACACAATTGTTTATAAAAATTATTATAATATAAGTTTTGCAGTTGGAACAGATAAAGGTCTTGTTGTTCCAGTTTTAAAGAATGCGGACGAACTATCTTTTGCAGATATTGAAAAAAATATTAAAGAAATTTCTGAAAAAGCAAAAGACGGAAAACTTGTAATTGAAGATCTTCAAGGAGGTACTTTTACTATTAGCAATGGTGGGGTTTATGGGTCAATGCTTTCAACCCCAATTCTAAACTTACCTCAATCTGGAGTATTAGGGATGCATAATATTGTTGATAGACCTATTGTAGTTGATGGTGAAATCAAGATAAGACCAGTAATGTATTTAGCTTTATCTTATGATCATAGAATTATTGATGGTAAAGAGTCTGTATCATTTCTTAAAATGATAAAAGAAAGTCTTGAGGACCCTAGAAGGTTATTTTTGGATATTTAGGATGTTGGAAAAATTTCAAGCAGTTGTTATAGGAGGTGGCCCAGGAGGTTATGTTTGTGCAATTAGACTTGCTCAACTAGGATTAAAAACTGCATGTATAGAGTCGAGAGGATCTCTTGGTGGTACATGCTTGAATATTGGCTGTATCCCTTCAAAAAGTTTACTTAATTTGTCTGAGGAATTTCACAAAGTGAAAGGTTTGGCAAATAAAGGTATTGAAATAGGAGAAGTAAAACTTAATCTTGATAAAATGATGAAGAGCAAGGACAAAGCAGTCACTGTTCTTACAAAAGGTGTAGAATTTCTTCTAAAAAAAAATAAAGTTACCTACTTTAAGGGCCATGGAAGTTTTAAATCAAATAATGAAATCTTAATAAAAGATGATCAAAAAAAAGAAACAATAATTCAAACTGAAAAAACAGTTATAGCCACAGGATCCGTACCAGTATCTCCACCTGGTATCGAAATAGATGAAAAAATAATAGTTTCATCAACTGGAGCTTTAAAATTAGAAAAAGTGCCCAATAAAATGGTTGTTGTTGGAGGAGGTTATATCGGCTTAGAGATGGGATCAGTGTGGTCAAGACTTGGTGCAAAAGTAGAAGTTGTTGAGTTTTTGGATCATATAACACCCGGTATGGATAAAGAAATTTCATCTGAGTTTATGAAAATTCTTAAAAAACAAGGAATTAAGTTTTACATGCAAAATAAAGTTGAAACAATTCAAAAAAATAATTCAGGCGCAGTGGTCTCAACAATTGATAAAGATGGAAATAAAAATAATTTTGAATGTGATGTAGTTTTAATTTCAGTTGGCAGAAAGCCAAATACAGAAGGTTTAAATTTAAAAAATGCCGGTGTGAGTTTAGATGAAAAAAATAGAATAAAAACTGATAAGAAATTTAAAACAAATGTTGAAAATATTTATGCAATAGGTGATGTGATTGTTGGACCCATGCTTGCACATAAAG
The DNA here is from genome assembly GCA_902523125.1 of uncultured Pelagibacteraceae bacterium. Classification (GTDB taxonomy): domain Bacteria; phylum Pseudomonadota; class Alphaproteobacteria; order Pelagibacterales; family Pelagibacteraceae; genus Pelagibacter. The sequence goes on from CABYYA010000040.1 coordinate 2,174, forward strand.
CTGAAGATGAAGGTATAGCAGTTGCAGAAAATATTGTAGGTCAATCAGGTCATGTAAACTATGATACGATACCAGGTGTGGTATATACCTCACCAGAGGTTGCCTCAATTGGGAAAACAGAGGAGCAATTAAAAGAATTAAATAAAAGTTACAAGGTTGGTAAATTTTCATTCATGGCCAACTCTAGAGCTAAAGCTATAGATGATGCAGAAGGTTTTGTGAAAATTCTTGCAGATGCGGAGACAGATAAGGTTTTAGGCGCACATATAATTGGCCCTCATGCTGGAGAATTAATTGCTGAAATCGGCGTTGCAATGGAATTTGGTGCAAGCGCCGAGGATATAGCAAGAACCTGTCATGCTCACCCAACTTTTTCTGAAGCTGTCAAAGAAGCTGCGTTATCAGTAGATAAAAGAGCAATACACTCTTAATTTTTTTTCATATTATAAAAATATGAAATACCCGATTCTATTACCTAATATTTT
>CABYYA010000041.1 GCA_902523125.1 uncultured Pelagibacteraceae bacterium
ATATTTTAGATTTATTGAGGAAAATAAAATAGCTTTAGACAACCTACAAAAAGAGGCTAAACTTTTAAAAGAGCGTGAGCTCGCAGCCGGAGTTCAAAAAAGCTTATTTCCAGATATATCAAAATTTGAAAACTTCATCTTTGCCAAAAACGTACCAGCTCGAGATGTTTCAGGAGATTATTTTGATGTAGTAAGATCAACTCCAGAAGAGTACTTTTTTACCTTAGCCGATGTATCAGGAAAAGGGGTTAAAGCAGGTATGTATATGGCAAAAGCATCTTCAATATTTAGAACCTTAACAAATTTAAAGTTTCCATTAGAAAAAGTTGTGTTCGGAGTGAATAATGAACTCGTTGAGGCTAAATTTAAAGGGATGTTTGTAACAGCTGTTTTTGGAAAATTAAATATTAAAACTGGAGAACTCGTTTTTATAAATGCAGGGCACGAAAGTATTTTAACTTTTGATCAAAATAAAAATTATGAATATATCAAATCAGAAATGCCGCCCATTGGAATTATTAAATATTTCACTGAGTCAATGGTAAAATCAAATACTATGAACCTTAAAGATAAAACATTCGTTGTTTATACTGATGGTGTAACAGAGGGTTATTTAAAAAATGGTGAGGAATTGGGGGCTGAAGGAGTACAAAAAATCATAGATAACATGACTGAAGTGACACCAAGAACTATAGTTGAGTCTATTGAAAAACAGTTAAACTGGGGTGCTGAAAAGTTGAGAGATGACATAACTTGTATGGCAATAAACATTAATAATACTGAGCTTATAAAGAGAAAATAATTTTTAATCCGAAATGAATTTCTTTTTACCATTAAAAACAATCACTTATTTGATGTTTTTTTTGTTGTTTATTTCTAATGCATATGCCGAAGTTAAACCTAGTTTGCTAAGGACAGTTAGCTTAACTAATATTGTAAAATCTCCATCGGATGTACGATTCAATCCTGCTGGAACTAGAATTTTTTTTTCTGATTTTCGTGCAAATGAAAATGTTTTGATACAATTTGATGTTACTACACCTTTTAATATTTCTACAATTGATTTTAATAGCAAAGTAGAATTAGCTACTAATGGTGGTAGTGATCCTATAGGTCAACCACAAGGTTTCGAGTTTAATAAAGATGGAACAAAAGTTTTTGCTATCAATGATGGAGGTGATTTCAACGCCCATTTACTTTCAACTCCCTATGATTTTTCAAGTGCCACTCGTGTTGCTGATGATGGTTTTAATTTTAATTCAGGTCCGGATCCAGATATAGGTAATAACAGAGCTGTTAAATTTAATCTTGATGGAACAAAAATGTTTCTTATTGATGTAGACTCCAATAAACGAGTAGTTGAATTTAATTTATCTACTCCTTATGACACAAGCACAATTTCTGAGGGGAATAGTTTTGCGATTAGTGGTACAGGAACAGTTCTTCAAGATTTTTCATTTGATGATGATGGAACGAGAATGTATGTAATTGAATCTGGCACAAGTCCAGCTGTGAGGTTCATTTATGTTTATAAACTAAGTACAAGCTTTAATATAACAACAGCAACGTTTGCAGGAAAAGTCCAGCAAGTATTCGAGGCTGTAGGAAGTGATGGAACTAATGGTACTCCTCTCGGTATGGGTTTCTCCGAAGATGGAATGAAGCTTTACCAAGTTACTTACCATTCAAATACATCTGGTAACCGTGATAGAGTCCACGAATATGATTTAATTTGTCCTTATGGAATTGTGCTTTGTGAAAATGAAACAGCTACCAGTACCAGTGCACAAGTTGATATTGCTAAAAATGTAATTTATCAAAACTCAAACACAATTTTTAAAAGATTTGAATGGTTAAGAAGAAATGAAGAAAAAAGAAATTTAAACAGTCATAATATTAAACTGGATATCAATAACCCAATTTTAGCTTCATTTAAGCATAAGTTAGAGAACTCTTTGAAACAAAATTTAGAAAGCTCACTTAATAATAATCAATATGTTCATGCATCATTAAAAGATAACAATTCTTTTAAAAATTTTAGAAATTGGTCCCATTGGTCTCATGTAGATGTATCATTTGGCAGAGTAGGAGAAAAAGGTTTCGTTAAACCAAAGAACATTAGAACAAAAGGCGTTATGTTTGGAGCTGATAAATTGATCAATAATAAAATTTTCGGATTAGCTTTTCGATATGGCAATGATGATGTTAAAATTGATACTGGTTTAGGAAGCAAATTAAATTCGCAAGCATATACTTTAAATATATTTGGAAGTTTTCCTTTAGATGGAAAATCAAATTTTAATACTCTAATTGGTGCAAGTTTTTTAAGTATTGATCAATTAATTAAAAATACTGTCACAGGAGAAAGGTATGGGAGACAAATTTTTACTTCAATGATCTATGAAAATGAAAACCAATATACCAAATATGATTTAATTCCTTTTGGAAAATTAGAGGTAGGTATCACTCAACTCTCAGCATATACAGATTTTGGTACTCCAGCTACAAATAGCGTAGATGTACATGAAAGACTCACATTTAAGACTGGAAATATTTCGGGAGGTTTAAAGTTAGATGATATTCTATACTTAGATGACAGAACTCTTAGTAGAAATGGTTTTGTAGAATATATCTATGATT
>CABYYA010000042.1 GCA_902523125.1 uncultured Pelagibacteraceae bacterium
CTGGTGTTAAAATGCATCGCAGGAATCAAAGGGTTTTTCATATGCATTACAACAGATATTCCTGAAGCCCAAAACCTAGGATCTTTTTGAGCACCAGGTATATTTTGTTGAAATTTTTTTGGAAATTTTCCGTAAACTTCCGAAAAATTAACACCTACTTTATCAAAAATTTTTCCATTATTTAAAATTCTATATTCACCACCACCTTCATCTTTTTTTAAATTCCTTCTCCATGTAGTCGACTTAAAACTGATCTTGTTTTTTTCAAAATCACTAATAGTTTTGCATATCATCTCCTGTAAAGATTTAAACCAATTACTTGTTAATTTTTGTTTTATTTCTCGATCCATTTAAATTAATCCATTTTGTTTTAAGCACTCAGCCAATATTATAGCAACAGAGGAAGAAATATTTAAAGAACGCTTATTATTTCTCATAGGTATTTTTAATCTATCATTTATCATTTTATGCACATATTCAGGAACTCCAGCACTTTCTCTTCCAAACAAAATTGTATCATTTTTTTTAAATCTAAATTTTGTGTATGAGATAGAGGCTTTAGTTGTCATAAGTATAATTCTTTGACTCTTTTTTTCATCAAAAAATTGATTGGGACTTTCATAATACTTAATCTCTTTTTCATCCATATAATCCATTACAACTCTTTTAAATCTTTTATCATTTAATAAAAAACCACAAGGCTCTATTATTTCTAATTTTGCCCCTAAACAGGCACAAGTTCTTATAATCGCAGCAGTATTTTGAGGAATATCTGGTTCAAATAACGCTATTTTTGGCCCAACATTCATTGAATTCTGTGTCATTCTAACAGTAGTAAATTTAGTATTTTATATTATATGAAACCATATATTAAGTACTAATAATTGATTTTTAGCATAATAATTTAGATGTCAGAAAAAAAAACTAAAAGAAGAGATTTTTTATTTACAGCTACTTACGCAGTCGGAGCTGTAGGGGTAGGTGCAGTGATCTGGCCTATGATAGATCAAATGAACCCAGATGCATCTGTAAAAGCATTAGCGAGCACCGAGGTTGATGTTAGCTCAGTCAATCCAGGAAAAACCATAACTGTGTTATGGAGAGGAAAACCAGTTTTTATTAGAAGAAGAACTCAAGAAGAAATAGCTGAAGCTAAATCTGTTAAGTTGGAAGATTTAAAGCATCCTGAAAAAGATGAGGATCGAGCAAAAAATCCAGAGTGGCTTGTTATGCTTGGAGTATGCACGCACTTAGGTTGTGTGCCTTTGGATCAAAAAGGTGATTACAATGGATGGTTCTGCCCATGTCATGGTTCTCATTATGATACTTCAGGTAGAATTAGAAAAGGTCCAGCTCCAACAAATATGGAAATCCCAGAATATAAATTTGTTGATGCTAGCACAATTAAGATTGGATAATTTTTTATGAGTGAACATGAATACACACCAAAATCAAAAGTTGGAAAATGGTTTAACGATAGATTACCCCTTTTAACTTTAGCAAACCATTTAACAGATTATCCAACACCAAAAAATTTAAATTATTGGTGGACTTTTGGTGGAATTCTTACATTTTGTTTAATTACTCAAATTGTAACCGGATTAGTTTTAGCAATGCACTATATTGCGCATGCTGATATGGCATTCCAAAGTGTCGAACACATAATGAGAAATGTGAATTATGGATGGTTAATAAGATATATACATGCAAACGGAGCTTCAATGTTTTTCTTAGCAGTATACATTCATATATTTAGATCATTATTTTATGGTTCTTATAAATCACCTAGAGAAATTATATGGATTATTGGAATAATCATTTATCTTCTTATGATGGCGGCAGCTTTCCTAGGTTATGTTTTACCATGGGGACAAATGAGTTTTTGGGGAGCAACAGTCATTACAAATCTATTTAGTGCAATTCCTTTGGTAGGTGAGGGAATAGTAACATGGTTATGGGGGGGATATTCCGTCGATAACCCAACACTTACAAGATTTTTCACTCTACATTACTTAATTCCTTTTTTAATTTTAGGTTTAGTCGTTTTACATATCTGGGCTCTTCATGTGCCTGGAAATAATAATCCAGTTGGAATTGATATAAAAAAACCTTCAAAAGATACAGTTCCATTTCATCCATACATAGTTATTAAGGATGGTTTTGCATTGTTGATGTTTATGATTGTTTTTGCTTTTTTTGTTTTCTATACACCAAATATTTTAGGTCATGCTGATAATTACATTGAAGCAAATCCTCTTGTAACACCAGCTCATATTGTTCCTGAGTGGTATCTGTTACCTTTTTATGCAATTCTGAGATCAGTTCCTGATAAACTTCTAGGTGTTATAGCGATGTTGTCTGCTATACTAATATTAGCT
>CABYYA010000043.1 GCA_902523125.1 uncultured Pelagibacteraceae bacterium
ATTTATTATAAAAGAGTTAAATTATTATGTTAAACAAAATAACAAATTTTATAAACTTTTTTGATGTAGGGGATCTAAGGTTTTTTATCTTAATTGGTAAAAAAAATTTTAAAAACTTAGTTATAATTACTTTGTTAATTTCAACATTAGTGTACTTGTTTTCACTTAACATAGAAAAAAAATATATTAGTGAAGCAACAATTGTTATTTCGCCAGATGAAAATAAAATTGTAAATATTGAGGAAGTATATTCGATTGATACTCAACGAAATAGAGTTAATAATCAAATAGCAATTCTAAAAAGTGATGAGGTTTTAGAATATATATTAGAGGATAAGAAAAAACAGTTGGAATTTGAGAGATTATACTCAGATATTAAATCATCATTCATTCAAAGAATATTTAAAAAAAAAACAAAAGTAGATAAAGAATATATTAAAAGTGTACTTAGAAATAATTTTACTTTAACGAATATTCCTCGAAGTGATGTTCTAAAACTTACTTTTGTCTCAAAAGATCCTAAAATTTCTCAATTAGCTCTAAGAAGTATAATCGACTCATATCAAAGATACGAAGTAGATAGTAAAATTCAAATTACAAATTATGCAAATACCAAAATAACTTCTAGATTAAAAGATTTAGCAAAACAAATTGATGAAGCTGAAAAAAAATTAGCCAACTATAAAAAAGAAAATAATTTAGTAGATACAGGAAATGTTAAAGAACTTAAGATAAAAGAAATAGAGTCGATTTCAAAAAGAATAATCGATGCAAAACAAGAATTTCAAAAAAAACAAAATGATCTTCTGTCAATTAAAATAGCAGATGGCGATATTGATGCTTTATTAGCAATAGAGGATTTAAGAACTATTAAATCAATAACTTCAATTAAAGATGATCTTTCTGCCAACAAAAGCCAAATTCAATCACTTTCTCTTGTATATAAAGATGCTCATCCAAAATTAGTAAAAGCTTATGATCTTGAAAAAAATTTAAAAGAACAACTAAAAGAAGAAATTGACATTAGCATTGAACAAAAAGCTTTTGAACTTGGTAATCTTGATAGTTTTATAAAATTATCGAATGAAGAACTAAAAATAGCTACTGATGAGTTAAGAATTACAGAAGAAAAAGAAGCTGGAATGATGAAGTTTTCAAGAGAAGTTGAAAGTAGTGAAAAATTATATGAGTCATTTTTACAGAGAGTAAAAGAAACTAATGAAGCTCAAAATTTACAAGTATCAAAGCTTAAAATTATTGAAACTCCAAGTTTATCTTTAAACCCAATTTCTCCACAACCTAACAAAAACTTTATTTTAAGTTTATTTTTTTCATTTATTATTTTTTATAGTCTTGTTTCTTATAAAGAATTAAATGCATCTGTAGTTAAAAGTCCTGAAGCGATTGATTCTTTGGATATTCCCCAAGTAGGAGTTTTACCAAAGGTATCTAAATTAAAAAGAGGATTTCATATTTTACAAATGTTTTTAGAGGATAGTGAATCTAATTTTTCTGAGTCAATTAGATCATCTAGAGCAATAATTGAGTCAAAATTTAAAAAAAATTCAAGTTATATGATAACTTCAAGCAATCCCTCTGAGGGAAAAACTACGTATGCATTTAATTTAGCATTATCCTTGGAAAAATCTAGCAAGGTCCTTTTTATTGAGGCTGATATCAGAAGACCTTCAGTATTAAATAGTTTTTATAAGTTTGATAAAGAAATTCACGGATTGGGTGAGATAATTTCTGGCTCACATGTGCTAAAGGATACTATTTTTAAGGTTCCAGGAACCAATCTTGATATTATTACCTCTGGCGAAAAAAGATTCGATATGTCTGACATAGTAAATAAAAACCAAATAAAAAAATTTTTTGATGTTCTTAAACTTGAATACGACTATGTAATTATTGACTCACCTCCTGTTCAGCCAGTGTCAGATACTCTGATATTAGCTCAAGCGACAGATTATAACTTGTTTTTAATTAGATCTGAGGCAACTCGAACAGTTACATTCATGTCATCTATTAAGAAAATCCAAAATGTAGGTAGTAAAATACATGGTGTAATTATAAATGATTTAGATACCTCAAAAGATAGCTATTACGCTTATTACTATAATTATTCACCTTATCACTATAATTACAATAAATATTATAATCCTAAAAGTAGCTAATCATGTTTAGACTTGAAAAAGTTTTGCAGAATGATGATTCTGCTTACATATTTTTTACTCAATTAATTAAAACTTTGGGCATTATTATAAGTTTTTATATATTTTCAATTTTAGAAAATAATTCAATTTATGAGCTTAGCAATAAAGAAATATTTTTAAATTCAAAATATTTTCATTTTTCGATTTTATTA
>CABYYA010000044.1 GCA_902523125.1 uncultured Pelagibacteraceae bacterium
ATACCCATAACTAAAAGAATTTCTTTCCCCAACTGAGAAAAATCCTCCAATACCATACATAAAAGAAAAGCTATCAGCATCATGTTGAGCATCAGATTTATTGGCTATTAAATAAGGACTTAAACTTTGATTTCCTAAAGTAGTATCAAAACCTAAAGTAAATCCATAACTCTGGAAATCATCATCAGCCTCTTTATATTGGTTAGATGTTGTATGGGCTAAATTTAATAATAAAGATGACTCTTCACCAATAGGTCTTGTTGCAGTTATTCCTATAGATGCGCTTTCTGTTCTATCAAATTTTGCAGAATTAAATTCAGCTTTTGCATCAGATTCCATTTTAAATCTAGACTTTGAAACACTATTAATATTATCTGTAAAGTTTAGACCAAAACCAATATCTGCTGAAATATTCCATAAACTAGGTTCTCTATCTAAGATTTCCTCTTCAATTTCTTTTAAAGTTTCTAAATCCTCTGGGCTAAGATCTGCTCTTAGTTTCATCTCTTCAATAATTGTGTTAGCCTTCTCCGGTGAGTCTACTTGGACTAAAACAGATAATAAATATAACTTGATCTCAATATTTTCTGGATAAATCATTGTTAGTCTTTCAAGGGTTGAGATCGTTTGTTTGTAATTTCCCATTTTACCTTGTTGCTGTGCATATTTTAAATTCAAATCTAGATCATTTGGTTTTTGTAAAATCTGCATATAGGTAATATTTTTCTCAGAAGAAAATACGGAAGTCGTGATCAACAAAAAGGTTGATATTAAAACTAGCTTAAATCTATTTAACTTTAAAAACATAAAGGTAAGATATTTGGTGTATTATTTTTTTTCAACTATTAAGATAATAAGGAAAAACTAGCAAGAACTGTCATCAACAACGTTCGAGTCACTAACTGTAAGTGTGCAAGAACCACCTTTATATACCGCAGTTGCTATAAAACCTGAAGCCCCCTCATCTGGTTCTTCAATACAGAAATAAAATTCAATCTTACTGTCAATATAATTTGCATTATTAGAAAAAAGGTTCCTTCCAACTTCTTGATTTATAGCTTCACCAGCGTCTTTCGTATAACTGTTTGCGCAATCTTCGCTACTTGTCCAGTAGTAACCAGAATTAGAAAAAAATTCTGATTGAGCCAAAGATATTTGCATTAATGTATTTTTGGCAGCTGTAATTCTTGCGCCCTTAGTATAGCCACTATAAGCAATAGTGCCGACTGCACCTAAAATTCCTATAATGGCTACAACAACTAATAGTTCTATAAGTGTAAAACCTTTAAAAGTTTTAACTTTCACTTAATCTTTATCTATCGTATTTTCCAAGGGTTCATCACCACCATAATTAGTTGCTACTTCTATTGTCCCTCCAGTAGCATCATCACCTGCATCATCAGTGCCGGTTAACACTGTAAAGCCTTTACCTCCGCTTTCAGCTACAGCATCTTCTCCAGAAGATGAAAATGGGTTTTTATCTTGGAATGGCGTGTCAGCACCTACAAGGTGGGTAACTATGTCCCCTGGTTGTGTGTCACAAGTTACGGTTGGACTATCACCAGACTGATCTACCCCAAATAAACTATCTACAGAACCTAAGCCACACTTAGCAAGTTCAGATGAAATATATTTCACTACATTTGCATGAATAGCCTTTGATGAATTTTTTCTAGCAGCTTCAGTGTAACCGTTATAAGCTACAACCCCAACAGCAGCTAAAGTTCCAATAATTGCTACAACAACTAGCAATTCAATTAGCGTAAAACCTTTGTTATTTTTCATTTTTTATTCCTCTTTTTAATTATTAACCGATAATTAATAATAATTTATTTGATATGTAAATACTTTATAAGCATCAAATAATCTAACAAAAACAAATGATTTCACCCAGATTGAGCAAAAATTATACATTTTGTGTTTAATTTATGTTATCAGTAAAAAAATTTAAAGTTTATGACATATAAAGTAACAGAGGAAGGAAACGTCAGCACTGTCTTTCTAAACGGTGAAATTGATATGGACGTAACCGAAAAGGCTAAAGAAGTAATTTTACCCTTAGTAGAGACTGGTAAAGAAGTTCACCTTAATTTGAAAGATGTTTCTTACATG
>CABYYA010000045.1 GCA_902523125.1 uncultured Pelagibacteraceae bacterium
TGCAAATAAAAATAAAAAAGTTTTTTTAAAAAATCTTATTATTTGGCTAGGTATTATTGGAATTGTAATAATTTTTGTTAATCTTTTAAAATAGCTAGTTACATATTACCATACTTTGGTCCACCACCTCCCTCAGGGGTGACCCAAACTATATTTTGAGAAGGTTCCTTAATATCGCACGTTTTACAATGAATACAGTTTTGAGCGTTAATAACAAATTTGTTTATATCATTCTCTTTTTGAACCTCATAAACTCCTGCTGGACAATATCTTTGTGCTGGTTCATCATATTTCTCAAGAGTATATTTTATAGGCAAATCTTTATCTTTTAACTGTAAGTGCACTGGCTGATTATCTTCGTGATTAGTCCCAGTCAAATAAACTGAGCTTGTTTTATCAAAAGTAATCACATTGTCAGGTTTAGGATAGTCAATTTTTGGCATTTCATCTGCAGGTTTTAACGTTTCATGATCTGCATGTTTATGTTTTAGTGTAAAAGGAAGCTTACCTCTAAATAAAATTTGATCTATTCCAGTAAATATAATTCCTAAAATTAAACCCCAGCTAAAACTTGGTTTAACATTTCTAGCTCTATATAACTCTTTATATAGCCAGCTTTCTTTAAAAATTTTTTCATAGACAGATAGCTCATCACCTTTGTCAAAATGAAAATTTATTGTTTCAGCAGCTATAATACCACTTTTCATGGCGGTATGAGATCCTTTTATTTTTGGCATGTTTAAAGTTCCTGCATCACATCCGATAAGAAGTGCTCCAGGCATAAACATTTTTGGTAAACTTTGAATACCACCTTCAATTAAAGCTCTAGCTCCATAAGAGATTCTTTTTCCACCCTCTATAATTTTTTTTATTGATGGATGTGTTTTGAATCTTTGAAACTCATCAAAAGGAGAAAGATGAGGATTTTGATAATCTAAACCTATTACATATCCTAAAAAAACTTGTTTGTTTTCAGCATGATAAATAAAACTCCCACCATAAGTGTTATTATCTAAGGGCCACCCAGCTGTATGTATCACTAATCCCTCTTCATGATTTTTTTCATCTATTTCCCAAATTTCTTTAAATCCAATTCCATATTGCTGGGGATCTTTGTCCCTATTAAGATTAAATTTTTTAATTAATTGTTTTCCTAAATGACCTCGGCAACCTTCAGAAAAAACTGTTACCTTGCCAATAAGTTCAATGCCTGGCTCAAAACTATCTTTTTTATTTCCTTGTTTGTCTATACCCATGTCCTGAGTGGCTACACCTTTAACAGAACCATCGTCATTAAATAAAATCTCACTTGCAGGAAATCCTGGAAATATCTCTACACCAAGTGCTTCTGCTTGCTCAGCAAGCCATCTACATAAATTTGCAAGGCTTATAATATAATTTTTATGATTTTTTTGAACAGCAGGTAACAACCAAGTAGGCCAACTTAAAGATTTTGTTTTTCCTAAAAATAAAAATTTTTCCCTAGTAACTTTAGTCTTTATTGGTGCATTTAAATCTCTCCAATTTGGAATTAATTCGTCTAGTGCTCTAGTTTCAAAAACATTTCCACTTAATATATGCGCACCAATCTCAGATGCTTTCTCCAAAACACAAATATTTAAATTTGAGTTTAATTGTTTTAATTTTATAGCTGTTGATAATCCTGATGGCCCCCCCACCAACAATTACAACATCATATTCCATTGACTCTTTGGACATAACAATTTTTTACAGATTATATTATTTTTGTATAGTGTTTAATTTGTTCAGTTCCTCGATAAATTGAGGTACTGCTTCAAAAAGATCAGCTTCTAGACCATAGTCTGCAACACTAAAAATTGGAGCTTCACCATCCTTATTGATTGCGACAATCACCTTGCTTTCTTTCATCCCAGCTAAGTGCTGAATTGCACCAGAAATACCAATAGCAATATATAAATCTGGAACTACAACTTTTCCAGTTTGACCCACTTGATGATCGTTGCTTATATATCCGGCATCCACAGCTGCTCTTGATGCTCCAATAGCGGCATTTAATTTGTCAGCAACAGAAGTAATTAATTTAAAGTTATCTCCACTCTGCATTCCTCTTCCACCAGAA
>CABYYA010000046.1 GCA_902523125.1 uncultured Pelagibacteraceae bacterium
TGATTTTTGTGCCATCGATTTCATTTGCAAATATAATTAATAAACTTAATGAGACTGGCAAGTTTAATAAATTGAGTGAGACTCTTACTAAATCAGGGTTAAATAAAGATTTGGAAGGTGATGGAACATTTACAATTTTTGCACCATTAGATGACGCGTTTGCTGCGATTAGTGCACAAACATATTACGGTCTATTTAGAGAAGAGAATAAACAAAAACTAATAAATATTTTAGGAAGACATGTTTTTTCAAAAAAAATAACTTCTTCAGAAATAAATGGTGAAATAAAAATTAAAGCCATTAATGGTGAAGAAATAACAATTAAAAAGGTTAATGGAATTGTTTATATAAATGAGGCTGAAGTTGTAACAGCTGATATTGAAGCTCCAAATGGTGTAATCCATTTTATAAATAGAGTTCTACAACCTTTAAATTAGTTATTTTTGATTTAAGGTAATTGTTTCATTTAATTTTTTAATAGAAATCTTTTCGGTTTCACCATTTGTCCACTTTACCTGGATTTTTATATTTTTTTCATTTTCTCGAATTCCATAGTGAGCTACTGGTTCCATCTGGCAAAGATAACCAGATCCAGAGTCAATTGTTTTAGAATGTTTTCTCAAATTTGAAATTAATGTCACCGTTGCTCCTCTTGCAGGCGCACCGTATTTATTTAAAGGTTTTATTCTTAAATATTTATTTTTAGGGTTTACTTTTGCTTTATACAAGGACAATGGCTGATCATAACTTTCTCCGTGTGAAACTAATAGCTCTAGAACACCATCATTATCTATATCAGCAACTGCTGCTCCAGTTCCATATCCATTCGGCTCTAAACCAACATCTAATGTTATTTGTTCTATAACACCATTGTCTAATATTTTAAAAAGTTTATTTGGTTCACCAATGTTGTTCATGAAGACTTCATCATAACCATCATTATCTAAATCAGCTGAAATAACAGTTCTTATTCTTGATGGCTCATCAAAAGGTGGTTTAGCTATATCTTGAAAAATATTATCCTTTAACACATATGCTCTGTGAAATCCTCCCCAATTTCCATTTAAAATGTCCAATCGTCCTCTATAATAAATATCAGATAAGGCAGTTCCTCTCCCATTTTGGAGAAAATCTTCAACTCTGTATTCGTTTGCAACATCTAAAAATTTACCCTGATTATTTTTATATAAAAAATTTGCTCCTCTCTCATTAGCTGCAAACACGTCAATTTTATCAGAAATAATATGTCCAGCTACTACAGCTCGACCGCCAGTAACCTTTGCAAGATTTAATTGAACAGATTTATCAACTATTATCTCATCGCTATATTCGTAAAACCTTGTTGGTCCTCCATAATTAGCAACATAGACACCATAATTTCCATCACCTTTTCTGTCGACACAAACAACTGACCTGCCAGCAGTTAAATTAAGATCTTTCTGATTTTTTTCAATTTCAAATAAATCTATATATTTAGATTTTTCTAAATCGATAAGTCTATCTGAGTATTTTTTTGTACCACTATATGTATCAGTATTAAGAAAATATATTTCTTCATATCCATCTTTATCTATATCACATGCAGCAACCCCAATAGTTCTCCTAAACTCATCTGTAAATTTTTTTTGATTTACAATATTGACTAATTTTCCATTCTCATATGATAAAGCTAAATTTAAATAACCAAAACCTGTGACTACAAAGTCAAAATTTCCATCTTGGTTTACGTCCGTTACAGAAACTCCATAACTAAGTCTTTTTGGATTATCAACAATTTGGTTTGTAATATCCTCAAAAAAATCAGCATACAGACCATTCGGGGTAAATAGAAAAAATAAAACTGCTATTTTTTTTAAATATTTATTTATTTTAATTTTCATTTTTTTTACTTTTATATTTTTTCATCCAATCACCAAATATTTTAATAGCATCCTCCATATCCCCAGTTTTATTAGGATGATTCTTTGCTCTGCCCAACATGGTTGCAATGACATTCACCTGATACTTAATTGAACGATTTTTAATA